>CAIUZX010000317.1 GCA_903903715.1 uncultured Caulobacterales bacterium | reverse complement strand
TCAGTGCATCTGCGGCTTGCCGATGATGAGTGCGCCGTCGCCGCCGGACACCTTGACGATGTCCCCGTCCTTCAACGCGCCCGATAGCAGCAGCCGCGCCATCGGATCGACCAACTCCTTCTGGATCACGCGCTTCAAGGGCCGGGCGCCGTAGACGGGGTCATAGCCCTTGTCCGCCAGCCAGGCGCGGGCGGACGGGTCCACATCCATGGTCATCCGCCGGTCGGCCAGCAGCTTTTCCACCCGCGCGAGCTGGATGGTGACAATCGCCCCCATCTGCGCGCGCCCGAGCCGCTTGAACAGGATGATCTCGTCCACCCGGTTCAGGAATTCGGGCCGGAAGTGGCCGCGGACCACGCTCATCACCTCGTCGCGCACCGCTTCGGCAGGCTCCCCTTCCGCCTGATGTGCGAGCACGTCGGAGCCGAGGTTCGAGGTCATGATCAACAGCGTGTTGCGGAAGTCGACCGTTCGCCCCTGCCCGTCGGTCAGGCGGCCGTCGTCCAGCACCTGCAGCAGCACGTTGAACACGTCCGGGTGGGCCTTTTCCACCTCGTCGAACAGCACGACCTGATAGGGCCTGCGCCGCACGGCTTCGGTCAGCGATCCGCCTTCGTCATAGCCGACATAGCCGGGAGGGGCGCCGATCATCCGGCTGACCGAGTGCTTTTCCATGTACTCGCTCATGTCGAGGCGGGTGATCGCCGCGTCGTCGTCGAACAGGAATTCAGCCAGCGTCTTGGTCAGCTCGGTCTTGCCGACCCCCGTGGGGCCTAAGAACAGGAACGAGCCGATGGGCCGGTTCGGGTCCTGCAGTCCGGCGCGCGCACGGCGCACGGCGTCCGACACGGCGGCCAGGGCGTCGTCCTGCCCGACCACCCGGCCGCGCAGCTTGTCCTCCATGGCGAGGAGCTTGTCCTTCTCCCCCTCCAGCATCTTGTCGACCGGCACGCCGGTCCAGCGGGAGACGACGGCGGCGATCTGCTCGGCGTCCACCACCTCAGGAGTGAGCGTGTCGCGGGGCTGGCCCTCCGCTTCGCTCAGTTGCCGCTCCACCGCCGGGATCTGGCCATAGAGGATCTCGGACGCCCGTTGCAGATCGCCCTGACGCTGCGCGCTGGCGAGTTCAGCGCGGAGGTTTTCCAGCGTCTCCCGCGCACTCGCGGCGGCGCCCAGCTTGGACTTCTCCGCCCGCCAGCGGGAGGTCATCTCTTCGGACTGGGCTTCGAGATCGGCGACCTCCTCGGCCAGCTTTTCGAGACGGGCGCGGGAGCCGGCGTCCGTTTCCTTCTTCAGCGCCTCCCGCTCGATCTTGAGCTGGACAAGGCGCCGGTCGACTTCATCCAGCGCCTCGGGCTTGCTGTCCACGGCCATGCGGACCCGGCTGGCCGCCTCATCCATCAGGTCGATGGCCTTGTCGGGCAAGAAGCGGTCGGTGATGTACCGGTTGGACAAGGTCGCGGCGGCGACGATGGCCGCATCGGCGATGCGCACCCCGTGGTGCACCTCGTACTTTTCCTTCAGCCCCCGCAGGATCGAGACCGTATCCTCGACCGTCGGCTCGGACACGAAGACGGGCTGGAACCTGCGGGCGAGGGCCGCGTCCTTCTCCACGTGCTTGCGGTATTCATCGAGGGTGGTGGCGCCGACGCAGTGCAGCTCACCCCGGGCCAGAGCAGGTTTCAGGAGGTTGGAGGCGTCCATCGCCCCCTCCCCCTTCCCGGCGCCGACGAGGGTGTGCATCTCGTCGATGAACAGCACGATCTGACCTTCCGCCGCCGTGGTCTCGTTGAGCACGGCCTTCAGCCGCTCCTCGAACTC
>CAIUZX010000316.1 GCA_903903715.1 uncultured Caulobacterales bacterium | reverse complement strand
CGACTGACGGCGTGCCTCGCCGCCGCAGACAAGCTGGGCGCCATGGGCCTCACTACGACGGTCGCAGACGCCCGATTCGCAAAGCCCCTGGACGAGGACCTGATTCGCCGCCTCGCCCGCGAGCATGAAGCGCTGCTGATGGTGGAGGAGGGGGCCATGGGCGGCTTCGGCGCCTTCGTGCTGCACTTTCTCGCCCGCGACGGCCTGCTGGACCGGGGTCTCAAGGTGCGCACCCTGACCCTGCCGGACCTGTTCCAGGAGCACGACAAGCCGGACGCGATGTACGCGAAGGCGGGCCTCGATTCCGAAGGGATCTTCCGCGCAAGCCTGGCGGCGCTGGGTCACACGGCGGCCACTTCGCCCGCTGTCCTGCGTGTCTGAGCCCACACACCGAACCGCTTGATCCATGCCCAGCACAATGGGCGGACGCCTGTCCGCGCGGCAGGTGCGGCGCCCCTTTTGTCGCCGGCGTAGCGCGCAACATTAAAAAACTCTCACTTTGGACTGTCATGACAAATTGACATTCCAAACCGTCATTCTAGGATGACACATTGCGGGACGAAGCGTCCTGATCGTTTGAGCGGAGACCACGCGATGTCGGCCGAAAAGACCTGCTCATTCTTCGCCTCGGCGATCGCGCGTTCGAAGTCTTGGACCTGTCGTGTGGGGAGGGGTTTCTGATGGCCTATACGATCATCGACAACCGCGCTTTGCGGGCCGAAGCGGCGATCGAGCCGGAGGCGCCTGTGGTGGGCGAGGTCACCAAGGAAACCCAGATCATCGCCATCTATGGCAAGGGCGGCAGCGGCAAGAGCTTCGCCCTCTCCAATCTCAGCTACATGCTGGCCCAGCAGGGCAAGCGGGTCCTGCTGATCGGCTGCGATCCCAAGTCCGACACCACCTCGCTTCTGTTCGGCGGCCGGTCGTGCCCCACCATCATCGAGACCTCGTCGCGCAAGAAGCTGGCCGGGGAAGAGGTGCGGATTGAGGATGTCTGCTTCACCCGCGACGGCGTCTTCGCCATGGAGCTGGGCGGGCCGGAAGTCGGTCGCGGCTGCGGCGGGCGGGGCATCATCCACGGCTTCGAGCTTCTGGAAAAACTCGGCTTCCATGACTGGGGCTTTGACTACGTCCTGCTCGACTTCCTGGGCGACGTGGTCTGCGGCGGCTTTGGCCTGCCGATCGCTCGGGACATGTGCCAGAAGGTGATCGTGGTCGGGTCCAACGACCTCCAGTCGCTCTACGTCGCCAACAATGTCTGCTCGGCGGTGGAGTATTTCCGCAAGCTGGGCGGCAATGTCGGCGTGGCCGGCATGCTGGTGAACAAGGACGACGGCACGGGCGAAGCGCAGAAGTTCGCCGACGCCGTGGGCATCCCGGTTCTGGCCGCCATCCCCGCGGACGAGGATATCCGCCGCAAGTCCGCCAACTACCAGATCATCGGACGTCCCGGCGACCGCTGGGGCCCGCTGTTCGAGAACCTCGCCCTCAATGTCGCCACCGCCCCGCCGGTGCGGCCAAAGCCGCTCACCCAGGACGGCCTCCTCGGCCTCTTCTCGCCCGAGCAGACCGGCGCCGACTATCAGCTCCGCCCGGCGTCCCAGGCCGACATGCGCGGCGGGGTGTTCGTCGAGAAGCCGTCCCTCGAAGTCATCTACGACGGGGTGTAGGGACATGGACGCACACGCCCTTTCCGAACCTGACGTCACGCCGGTGGACGGCGCGGGCTGCCACGCCGGCGCCTCGACCCTGCGGGAAGCAGCGTCGGCGGCGGGCAAGTCCGAGGTCCTGGCGCGCTACGCCAAGGACTATCCCGTCGGGCCGCACGACCAGCCCCAGAGCATGTGCCCGGCCTTCGGCTCGCTCCGGGTGGGCCTGCGCATGCGGCGCACGGCGACGGTGCTGTCGGGCTCGGCCTGCTGCGTCTATGGCCTGACCTTCACCTCCCACTTCTACGGCGCGCGGCGGACCGTGGGCTATGTGCCCTTCAATTCCGAGACGCTGGTCACGGGCAAGCTGTTCGAGGACATCCGCGACGCGGTGCACGAGCTGGCGGACCCTGCGCTCTACGACACGATCATCGTGACCAATCTGTGCGTGCCGACCGCGTCGGGCGTGCCGCTGCAACTCCTGCCGCAGGAGATCAACGGCGTGCGCATCATCGGCATCGATGTGCCGGGCTTTGGCGTGCCGACCCACGCCGAGGCGAAGGACGTGCTGGCCGGGGCCATGCTGAACTACGCAAGGAAGGAAGCCGAGCAAGGGCCCGTCGCCGCGCCGAAGGAACGCAGCGATAAGCCCACCGTGACGCTGCTGGGTGAGATGTTCCCCGCAGATCCGGTGGGCATCGGCATGATGCTGGCGCCCCTCGGCCTCGCCGCCGGTCCTGTCGTCCCGACGCGGGAGTGGCGCGAGCTCTACGCCGCCCTCGACTGCGCCGTGGTCGCCGCTGTGCACCCCTTCTACACGGCGTCCGTGCGGGAGTTCGCGACGGCAGGTCGGCCGATCGTCGGCTCAGCGCCCGTGGGCCGCGATGGAACCGCCGCCTGGCTTGCGGCCATCGGCGACGCCTGCGGGGTGTCGCCCACGGCTGTCGCTGCGGCCCAGAACGCCTTCCTGCCCGCTATCGCAGGCGCTCTGGCAGGCGCCCCGATCCGG
>CAIUZX010000315.1 GCA_903903715.1 uncultured Caulobacterales bacterium | reverse complement strand
TGTTCGTCGGACACGTTTGTCTCTCGGCGATGGGTTGTGTTAATAGTACATTAACCTTGGGGATCGGCCAACCTTAGAACGCATCGGCGGTCGCGGGTAAGGGACGGATGGTCGGGGGTTGGCGGGGAGCCATGTTCAACAGCCTTTTGTTCCAGATCGCCCTTTGCGTGTTGCTGGTGTTCCTGATTATGAGCGCCATGGTCAGCGTCGTTCAGGACGTCATTATCCAGGGTTTTCGGCTGAGGGCGTATAACCTTCGTCGGGCGATCGTCAGCTTACTGACGGATGACACCTATCAGTTGGAGATCGCCGACCGCTTCTATCGGCACCCGATGACCATGGCCATGTCAGGTGGTCATTCGCACACCGAGCAGATGGAGCCGATGACCTTCGTCACGGCCTTGTCCACGGCCGTCCAGCCGGCCTGGTCGACGGGCGATCCGATCGACACCTTGCCCGCCTCCGTCGCCGCCCTGAAAGATGGCGACCTTAAAAAACGACTTCAGCTCATTCTTCCGCCGCCGGGATCCCCGCGCGAGGCGATCATCGCATCGGTCAGCGGCTGGTTCAGTACCGCGGAAGGAAAGATGACCGAGCGGTTCAAGTTCGACGCCATTGTGCTCTCCTATGCGACGGCGACGGCCCTGACGTTGTTGTTCAATGTCAGTACTCTGCACGTGGCGCAGAGTTTCAAATCCAACGCGCAACTGACCCAGACCATCGCCTCCATTACCCCCGGACTCGCCGCCTCGATCGACCAGAACACGTCGAGCCTGACAGGCGCCATCACGTCGAGTCCGACGCCTCAGGTGCAAGTGGCGGCGCAGGGGGTGAAGGACTCCGTCCGGCTGGCCTCTGTGCTGGCCTGCGTCAAAGGGGATAACGACCTCCCGATCGGCTGGCCATGGATGGCGCAACTGGTTGAGCTTGCGCGCGCGCGCATCGACGCTGCAACGCACCAGACCGCGTGCCAAAGGGCGGTTGAGGCGGCGGATGGCGACCCTGCGCTTCAGGCCAGTTTGGAGCTGGTGGGCAGCCGAGCGCAGGTTGTCGCAGCGGGATCTCCGGGGGCGCATCACTACGGGCCGGACTTCAAGACGGACGGTGTTTGGCAGATCCTGATCGGCTGGGCGATCACCATCGTCGCGGCGGCGCAAGGGGCGCCCTTCTGGTTCAACGCGATCCGCAAGGTGGCGGGCAAGTAGCAGCGTAAGCGTCACCTACAGGCGACGTGTGGTCTCGGGGGGCTCGATGGCGCAGGAAAAAAGCTGGATTGATCACGTCATGGCGCTCGTGTTGCCGGTGGTCGTGTCCGTCGGCGGGCTCGCCTATACGATCCACAAGGATCAGGTCGACGAGAAGGTGCGCAACGAAAACCGCAGGGCTGATATCGAGCGTCAGGAATGGGACCGGGACACGGCCTACGTCCGGCTTCTGACCAGCTCCAACCCGGATGAAAAGAAGCTGGGCCTTGCGATCATCGGTCAGCTGGTCAAGCAGGGTTCGTTTCCCACGGATCTGAAACCGGTTGTGGCCGTCATCGCCGGCGGCCTGCCCAGCGATGACTCGACCGGGATCGCGGCCCAGCTGCTGAAATCCGCGCCGGCGACGCCGCCGCCGGCTCAGACGACCGGAGCCGCTCCGACAACGGCCCCCGCGCCTGTCGCCGCGCGCGCCGTCGCCGCGCCGCAGCTTTCACGGATCAAGGTGTTCGTTCAGATCCAGTCGGACGCCCAGCGTCCTGCGGCTCTGGAACTCCAGGCGGGGATCCGCGATCTCGGCTTCGACACCGCGCCCCTCGACCGGGCCGGCGCCGGGCCCAATGTGACCGATATCCGCTACTTCTCGCCCGACAGTTCCGATGAAGCTGACAAGCTGCGTGAGCTCCTCGCGTCGCGGGGCGTCAAGGTGGGTAAGCCGAAGTTCTACAAGATTCCCCAGCCCATGCGGGAAGTGGAGATTTGGCTGGGCAAGTCGGATTTGACCGGCGCGACTGCGGCCGCCTCCGTCGCCAAGCCGCCGGCTGGCGAGTAAAGCCAGCTTATCTCGGCCGTTCAAGCTGCCAATCGAGATTTGCCCGCACCGTGGGCCACTCGGCGGCGGTGATGCTGTAGACGCACGTGTCCCGAAGGGCGCCGTTCCGTGTCCGTTGGTGCGACCGCAAGACCCCGTCCAGTTTGGCGCCCAGCCGCTCGATGGCGCGCCGGCTCTGCTGGTTCATGGCGTGGGTGCGAAGCTCAACGGCAATGCAAGCCAGTTGGTCAAACGCGCGGGTCAGCAGGAGACGCTTGGCCTCGGTGTTCAGCGGGCCGCGCTGCGCCGACCGCGCGTACCAGGTCCCACCGATTTCCAGTCGAAGATTGACCGCATCGATGTTCATGTAGCTGGTCATGCCGACAATCCGGCCTTCGGCGGGAGACACCACCGTGAACGGCGCCATCTGTCCCTTGGCCTGAAGGTCGAGCCGTCGGTCGATCTCGGCGGCCATGCCGTCCGGTTCTGGGATCATTGTGTACCAGAGCTTCCACAGCTCTCCGTCGGAAGCCGCAGCGATCAGTGCGTCGAGATGATCGGGGTGAAGCGGGCGCAGCTCCACGTGGGCGTCGGTCATGACAACGGGGGCGGACAGGTCGGACATGGCGGCCTCTGGCAAACGCAGAGGTTTGGCGGCCGCGGCTTGGTGCGTCAAGGCGTCAAGACCTGAACGCCGTTCGGGCGCGTCTCCCTTCGAAGGCGCGCCCGATGTGCTGCGATGCGACGTGAGATTGTTAGCGGCAGACGCCTTGTGTTGTGGTCAGTCCGCCCATGAAGGAGAACTTGCCGCCCGTTCCCCGCGCCGGTGTGCGGTAGAACCAGTCGATGAAGGCGAGGTCCTGGAAGTGGTAGGTGAAGCCGTTCAGCGCCACTGCATACTCGGAGCCGCTCAGCGGGTCGCCGGTTTCGAGGTTGTTCTGGCAGCCGCTGACCTGGCCGATGTGGCCCCAAGCCGGCGTCACGTCATCCTGTCCGCCGCCGGCCACAGCCGCTTGAACGAACGGATCGTCCATCCATTCGGCAAGTTCGTGGGACCAGATGGTGATGTCGTCCACGCCGTTGAAGATGCCGCTATCGACGAAGGCGCCTGCAGCGTAGGTCTGCGTGCCGAGAGTGGTCGGGATGGCGTTGTGATAGCCAAGAATGCAGCACTGACCGCCCGATGTCTCGACCACATTGTGGGTCAGCACGATGGGAAGCTGGGTCGGCGTCGCATAGCGCGCCACGATCTGGCGGACCATGGCGTCAAAGGCGTTGATGTCGATCATGCCGACGGTCACCGACTTCACCGAGTTGCCGCAGCGGATACCCAGCGTCGTCGTGGCCGAGCCCGCCGGCGCTGAAACGTCCACCAA
This sequence comes from uncultured Caulobacterales bacterium, assembly GCA_903903715.1. GTDB lineage: Bacteria > Pseudomonadota > Alphaproteobacteria > Caulobacterales > Caulobacteraceae > CAIMFV01. Next base: position 2,893 of record CAIUZX010000315.1, on the reverse strand, counting down.
GATCGGGTTGCCTGTCGATGGGGTCAGCGTCACGCCGTATTTGGTGTTCTTGACCTGCGACCAGAAGGCTGCGCGCTGGAAGCCGTTAATCAGCTGGACGCCTGTCGCTCCCGTCCCGGTCGCGAGGCTCTGGCCGTTGGAGCTGATGGGCGCCGCGACGAAAAGCGGCGAGTTATAGAAGCGCTGCGCCGCCGACATCACGTCGGGCGCCCCTGCGCTGGTGCAGGCCAGCGGCGCTGTGGGGTCGAGCACGGCCCCGTTCGCGAAGTGGACGCGCACCGAAATTGGCACGTAGGTGACCGTCGTGCTGGTCTTGGTCGCCGCGGTCGGGTCGGTCCCCACCATCGAGACCGTATAGGTCCGCTTGTCGAGGGGAGAAGTGATGGCGCCGGTCCAGAACGGTATGGTCTTTCCCACCAGCGCCTGCGCCTGCAGAACGGTCCGGTTGAGCGTGGGCTGGGTGATCGTCGTGTCGCCTGCAAACCACTTGCTGTAGGGAATGGCCCCCTTGCCGGGCGTTTCGCCCACCACGCGGGTCGGCGTCGGTCCGACGCGGTTGGGATCGCCCGCTGCGGCGGTTTGAGCAGACGCCAGCCCGATCACGACGCCTAGAGCGGCGGTCAGTCGAAGACTGCGAGGCGCAAGTGAAGTCATCGTCCGGCGTGCCGTCATCGGCGGTTCCTCTGTCCAGGGGATCGCCTCGCTCGTGGAGACGATGAGAGGGTTATGCCGAAATGTTCCCACCAGAACGCTAAGACTTAAAATGAATAGCGCGGATACTATAAGTATTTGCGCTCAGAATGCGTTTGTTATTTTATATTCATGATTATTCTGATCTTCACCAAGATGTATTCTTGAGGGCTATCCTGAAAAGGTGGGGCGCGGCCTGATCACAGGCCGCGCCAAGCTGTCATTTTATTCTTTCGCAGGCGTCAGGGTGTTACTTTGCAGAGGGTTGATGCGGTCGTCAGGCCGCCCATGAACGAGTATTGCTTGCCTGTGCCCTGCGATTTCGTGCCATAGAACCAGTCCACGAAGGCGAGGTCCTGGAAGTGGTAGGTGAAGTTGTCCAACGTCAAAGCGTATTCTGTGCCTGTCAAGGGATCGCCGACCTCAAGGTTGTCCTGGCAAAACTGCACTTGCCCGATTTGTCCCCAGGCCGGGGTCGGGTTCGTGCCGTACGGATCGTTCACCCATTCGGCCAACTCGTGACTCCAGAAGTAAATATCGTTGAAGAGGGGCGCCTGAGTTTGGGTGTCGGTATAGATCCCTGAGTCAAGCATTGTGCTCACGGCATAAGTTAGTGTTGAGTTGTCTTTGCCGCTAATAGCATTGTGATATCCTAGTATCTTGCCGTGATCCTTCCTTTCCCAAACATCGAATGAGAGCAAAAAATTGCGCAACACGATGATTGTAAGTTGATTGGGCTTTGCGTATTTTTGGACAATCTCTTGGACTAATAAGTCAAATTGATCGAAGTTAACGTTTAGAGCGGTGGTTAGTATCGTTTTCTTTGAATTGAAGTTTAGCCTTTTTCCAGCACTAGTAAATGGACTGCAGCCAATCGCGAAATACTTTCCCACCGAGAGTGGTGGCGCTGACCTCATTACACTGATCTCGGGAAGCAATCCAAAGCTTACGCCATAGTCGGTGTTTTGGGCGTCGTTCCAGAATTGAGCGCGCTGAAAGGCGTTGATGAGCGTGATGTCGGGCATATTTCCGGACACCTGAACGCCATTTGATGTCATCGGGGTGCGCTTGAACAGGGGCGACTGCTTCAGGCGCTGATAAGCCGATATCGTGTCCGCTTGGCCCGCGCTGGTGCACGCCATGGGATCAACAGGGCTGAAAGTCAGATTTTTCCCGCTAACCTGTCCGGGCATTTCAAGCGTCAATAAAATCGGCTGAACTTGGATTTGCGTGTGCCGATGAGCAATGGTCTTCGGAGATCCGGGATCAATGCCGACCTCCGTATAGGTGTAGTCAAGATTGTCGAGGGGTGACGTGACGGTTCTGGACCAGAGTGGAAGCGCTGCTCCATCTGCTGATTTCCGCCTGATCTGAAGCGGGTTCAGCGCAGACCGAGGGCGCGTCCAGTGGACCACCGGTCCAGGGCCAGTGATCCCGCCAAAGCTCACCTGGCCCGGCTGCACTGTCCCGCCCGTGACTGGGAGGCGGGTGGATGCTGGCGTCTGATCGCCCGCCCAGGCCGCGGCCCCCGACAGCAGCGCGAAGGTCGCGCCAAGGCCAAGGGTCGTTTTAAGTATGCGAGACATGGTTGTCATGATGGTTGTTCCAGCCGTCATCGGCGCGCCCCTTTACTATTGAAATGTTCGCCTGATTCTTGACGAACTGCGGTGAGCTATTTTGTATTATTGGAGTCTGAGCAACAATATTGTTTGTTGATGCAATGTAAGTTGATGGTTTATTTATATTGGCGCGAAATTTAGATCCGAAATCATATTTTACACTTAAATATGACTGTAAACGCGCTCGGGGTGGGCATGGTGGGCCCAGGCGTGGTGTGCTTGACCCCAGGGCCGTCCGATGAAACCCTGATCGACGTAAACGGCGCGGGGCGTCGGTAAGGGGGAGCCGCGGATGCGCAGCTACAAGGGCAAGACGGTTCTGATCACCGGCGCCTCGTCCGGCATCGGCCGGGCCGCGGCGCTCGACCTCGCCAAGAGAGGCGCGCACCTGATCCTGGTCGCTCGCTCCGCTGATACGCTGCAGGCCCTGGCGGACGAGATCCGCGCGAAGCACGCGGTCTTGGTCGCGGTGATCCCTGCGGATCTCGGCCAGCCGGGCGCTTCGGCCAAGCTGATGAGCGCGGTGGACGCGGCAGGGCTGACGGTCGACGTGCTGATCAATAATGCGGGCTTCGGCAAGTGGG
>CAIUZX010000314.1 GCA_903903715.1 uncultured Caulobacterales bacterium | reverse complement strand
TGCCGACGAAGCCGTCGATGGACTCCCGCTTGCCGTCGAGCTCCACCCAGCCAGAGTAGCGGCCGTTCTGGGTCAGGCGCGTGTAGTCCATGAAGGCCCGCGGTCCCATACGGCGAGTAAAGCGCGGCTCCTCGATCGGCGCCGAGCGGCCCGTGAAGATGATCTCCGCCTTCACGCCCTGTTCGGGCGCGTCAACGGTCAGCTTCAGCACTCTCAGAGGATCGAGGATGTCGATGCGGATGGGGCCTGCGGAGATGTCCATCCGCTCCATGTTCAGCCACTTGCTGGCGTGGAGCGCGGTCTGCACGCCGTCGCGGACGAAGACGAACGAGGCGTCGGCGATGTTCAGATTGGGATACACGCCGAACGCAGCGCCGAACATCAACCCGGCCCGGGCCTCGTCTCCGGCGTCGGCGTAACCGTTGAAGAAATAACGGTCATAGAAGTTGCGATCCGTGCCGGCGAAGGCGATCGGGTCCGGCGTCTGATGGATCGGATAGTCGTCTCCAAAGGTCAGGGCCATGGCGTGCGTCTCCTTCACAAGGCTGTCTGACGAAGACTGAAGCGGACGGGGGGCGCTGACAAGGCGCGCCCTTACGGAAGGTCGCGAAGAAAGAGTTGCGCCACGGTCTCGTTGGGCTAAGTTCCCCGTGCTTAAAGTGGAGCTAACTCCGATGTTTAAGGGCTTTGACCGTCGCGACCGGATTGTGAGGCTGTCCCTGGCGGCCTTAGGCGTCTTGTGCGCAGCAGCGGCCACGGCGGCGGCGACGGCGGACCCCAAGGCCGCGCCCGCTCCGGCGGCGGACAAGAGCCCGGTGACCGCCACACCGCCTGTTCCAGCGAAGCGCTGCTTCCGCCTCCACGACTGGAACGGCTGGCGCACACCCGACGGCAAGACGATGTACATCCGCATCGGCGTTTCGGACCTGTGGCGCATCGACATGACGGGCACCTGCGGCGGCCTGCGCTCATCGTCGTCTCATCTGGTGACGCGCGTGCACAGCGGTGACTTGGTGTGCGACGCCCTCGACCTCGATCTGTCGGTCCAGGATACGAACGGCTTCACCGAACCTTGCATCATCCAGTCGATCCGACCGCTGACGGATGTGGAAACCAAGGCGCTGGACTCCAAGGATCGCCCCTGACCTGTTCAGCCCAAAATGGGCTGATAGAATTTGAGGATTTCACGGAGCGGTGACGTCATTTGGTCAGAAGGCCTGGAACAGGCCGAAAACCGGAGACTGACATCATGCCTGCCCGTCCCTCACCCCCTCTTCCGGATCGCCGTTGCCCAGCGCCTGTCGCCTCCAAGACGTCGGATCGAGAGAGCGACTGCCTCGCCGTCGCCTTCGGCCAACTCGACGCCACCGACGGCGCCATGCTCATCAAGGTCATCGCCAAGGTGGTGGAGCTGGAACGCACCCACGGCGAAGACGTGGCGTTGGCCATGCTCGACCGTGCGATGGCCTACGAAGGCGAAGGCCGCAGGCTTCACTAGTTCGACGCAGACGGTGGAGTCACAGGCAGGGGTGCGGAGACCCGCAAGGCCGTGATCTGGTTGCGCTGGCGTCGCAGGATCTGGAACCGGTGGCGGTGGAAGATAAAGGTCTGCCCGGGCTCGGGAATGGTCTGGGCTTCATGGATCACGAGGCCTGCAACCGTGACCCAGTCATCGTCCGGCAGGTCCCAGTCGAGGGCCCGGTTCAGATCGCGGATCGTCACTGAGCCGTCGACATTGACAGAGCCGTCAGGCTGGCGGCGCACGCCCTCGACGGCAAAGTCATGCTCATCTTCGATCTCGCCGACGATTTCCTCGAGGATGTCTTCAAGGGTGACGAGGCCCATGAGCGCGCCGTATTCGTCCACCGTCAGGGCGAAGTGGTTCTTACGTTTCAGGAATGCCTGAAGCTGGTCCTTCAGGTTGGTGGTGTCCGGGATGAACCACGGCTCTTTCGCGACGCTGTCGATGTCGAAGGTGGAGAGATCCCCCTTGGACGCGGCGATGGCGCGGGCGAGGTCGCGGGCGTGCAGGACGCCAATGATGTTCTCCGGATC
>CAIUZX010000313.1 GCA_903903715.1 uncultured Caulobacterales bacterium | reverse complement strand
TGCCGGAGGCGAACAGTCATCTACCGTTCATGCGCGCCGGTCTGCCGAGCGCAGTCACCCTCGGCGCCCAACATGATGACCGCAGTTCTAACCATTTCTTTACATCTCTTATGAAGCTCGACCGGTCAGTTTCCACCCCAGTGCGAGCCGGAATGGGGAAACTGAAATGGCGTCTTCGCGTTGGCTCGTTGCGATAGGCACGGCGGTCTTGTCCGCTGTCGGCCCCGCCCTAACCTTCGCCGCCCCACCTCCGCCGCCACCGCCGCCTCCCCTCACAAACGGCACTTTTCCGGATTCAGCGGGCCTCTGGTCCAACATGGTGCGGAGCAACACTCAGACCAACACGCCGTTCTTTCAGAGCCTTGGCTCCAACGGCCGCACCTGCGCGACGTGTCACGCGCCGGCGGACGCCTGGACGGTCACGCCTCTCCACGCACAGCAGCGTTTTACGGCCACAAATGGAACGGATCCTCTCTTCGCGAGCCTTGATGGAACGAACTGCCCCGGCCTGAAGACGACGACCGTGGCGGATCGTCAGGTCGCGTCCAGCTTGTTGCTAAAAAAGGGTCTGATCCGCGTCGCTCTCACCCCGCCGACCCAGTCGCAGTTCTCGGTCACGTCCGTCGCCAATCCGTATGGCTGCACATCAACTTCCAGCGTTTCGGTCTATCGCCGCATCCTGCCTTCCGCAAACCTGCCATTCCTGACAACGGTGATGTGGGACGGTCGCGAGAGTGTAACGACCACGTCCGTCTCCACAGCGCTGCTACAGCAGGCGAAGAACGCGATCCTTGGCCACGCGGCGGCGACCGCCACCCCAACCGCCGCCACCTTGCAGTCGATTGTCGCCCAGGAGCTCGGCATATTCTCCGCGCAATCGAGTGACAATCGCGCTGGATCACTGAGCGCGGGCGGCGCCAAGAGCGGCGTGACCGCTCTGTCGCAACAGAGCTTCACCCCCGGCGGCAACGATCCTTTGGGCCCCAGCGCGCCCACGCCCGGCGTGACGCCGAACCCCGTCTTCAGCCTTTTCGGCGCCTGGGCGTCGCTCGCGGGGACAAGCCCCGCCGCACAGGCTCAGGCCTCCATCGCGCGCGGTGAGAAGATCTTCAATGCACGTCCGATGGCTCTGAGGGGCATAGCCGGGCTGAACGACCAGAAAGACCGCCGCGGCCTGCCTCTGACGACCGTTACCGGAACCTGCGGCGCCTGCCACAATGCGCCGAACGTGGGCGGCAACACGCTTGGCCGGATGTTCGACACAGGCGTCTCGCGTCCGGAAAGCCAGACCGGCGATCTTCCGGTCATCACGCTGCGCAACAAGACGACGGGCGCCCAGGTCCAAACCACGGACCCGGGGCTGGCCCTGACAACGGGTCTCTGGTCCGACGTCAACAAGTTCAAGACGCCGGGCCTGCGGAACCTGGCCGCGCGAGGACCCTATTTCCACAACGGTTCAGCCGGATCTCTCGAAGCCGTGGTGAACTTCTACAACAACCGCTTCGGCTTGAATCTCAGCACGCAGGAGCGGGCGGACCTCATTGCTTTCCTGGCGTCCCTCTAGTCTGACCGGGTCACAGGCCGAGCGATGAAAGGTCGATATCCGGCAGGTCGCTTGAAACCTTACCCGGGAAGCTGGGCGGCCGCTTTTCAAGGAACGCCTGGACACCCTCCTTCACATCGGGTCCCGCGCCGAGAGCGATGTTCAGCGCGCTGTCGAGTTTCAGGAGATCAAACGGATCTTCCGCCGAGCCGAAGCGCCAGATGAGGCGCCGGGTCAGGGCGACCGAAACCGGCGCGGTGTTTTCTGCAATCTCGAGGGCGATCTCGCGGGCCCGGGACAACAGAGCGTCCGGCGCGACGACTTCGCTGACGAGCCCGCCGCGCAAGGCCTCGGCCGCATCGAACACCTTGCCCGTCAGGCACCAGCGCAGGGCCTGATCCTTGCCCACAAGCTGCGGAAGAAACCAGGCGCTCGCCGCTTCCGGCACAAGCCCCCGCCGTGCGAACACGAAGCCGAAGCGCGCCTGTTCAGACGCGATGCGGATGTCCGTTGGCAAGGCGAGTGTCACGCCCACCCCGACGGCAGGGCCATTGAAGGCGGCGATGGTCACCTTCGCGCAATTGAACAGCGCGCCGATGAACCCGGCCCCGTCGCCGTCCTTCGGTCGCTCGCCTGCGCCGAAATTGGTGGCCCCTGCTCCAGTTTTAGTATCGAAGCTGGTGGCGCCTGCGGACATGTCGGCGCCCGCGCAGAATCCCCGCCCGCCGCCTGTGAGGATCACAGCGCGTACAGCATCGTCGACGTCAGCCTGACGCAACGCCGCAGCGATCTCCTGACCCATCTGATTGGTGTAGGCGTTGAGCTTGTCGGGCCGGTTGAGCGTGATCGTCATGACCGGGCCGTCGACGGCACACAGGATCGCTTCATAGGCCATGGCCGGTCTCCCCTTTTGGTTTTGAGGCAAACCTAAGCGCTTCGGTCGATGACGGGAAGCGGACGGGTGTGGCGCTATGGACGAGCCCTGATTTCGAGCGGAAACTCCCGGATTGAAGACGACGAATAGCCTTTGCTGGAGGTTCGAACATGATCGCGCGTGGATTTAGGTCGCTTAGCCTGGTCGGCATTCTGTTTGGCGTCCTGCTCTTCGGCTCGCGAGTTGAGGCTTCGGAGACGCTGACCTTCAATGGTCGATCCTTGATTGTCCACGCGCCCATACAATTGCCGCCCAAGGGCGCGCGCGCGCTGGTCATCGTTCTGCATGGCGGGCTTGGAAATGCGGAGCGCATCGCTGACAAACAATCCGAAAGCGGCTTGAACTTGGATGATGAAGCCGACCGCAATGGCTTCATCGTCGCCTATCTGAACGGAACGCCTGTCACGCGGTTGACGTCCGCAAGGATGTTCGGCTGGAACGCCGGCGGTGGTTGCTGCGGGATGTCCGCACAGAACAACATCGACGATGTCGCCTATGTCGGCGGGGCCGTGGCCGACCTTGTCGCGCGATACGGGGTCGACCCGTCGAAAGTCTACGGGATAGGCCACTCTAACGGCGCCATGATGGTCCAGAGAATGGTCTGCGAAACTCACGTCCTGGCGGCGGTGGTCGCCGTTTCAGGTCCGCTAAATCTTGAGAACCCGTCCTGTCCGGGCGCCCGCGGCCGACGCGTTCTGGCCATCCATGGCGCGCGCGACGAAAACGTTCCTGTGGCAGGCGGCGTCGGGACAAAGGGGCTTTCACACGTCGCGTACAAGTCCGAGGACTGCGCCAGACGCGCCCTCATCGCCGCCGGGGCCGAGTACCGGCTGCAGATCATGCCGGACGCCGATCACAAGCTCGAACACATCGACGCTGCGATCCAGAGCTCAGAGGGAAAAACCATCGCCAGAAAGGCGGCGGATTTCTTTGGTTTAAGTCGGTAACGCAAGGCCCGTTAAGGGCCTCAGCATAGTCGTCGACTACCGACCGATGAACAGCAGGCCGCGAAGGCCGTAGGCGGCGAGCATCGTCACGCCGGCGCCGGCGATGTAGAGGGCGACGAACCACAGAAGCCGTCGTGGCCAGTTGGGTGGAGGCTCAGTGGTAGCCATGCTCGGCCTTCGCCTTGCCGCGGAAGATCCAGTAGACGAACGCGGTATAGCCCAGGATCACCGGCAGCATAATCACCACGCCGACCAACATCAGCGCCAGCGCATTGTCCTTGGCCGCGCAGTCCCAAAGGGTCAGCTGATAGGGCGCGACATAGGGCGCGATCGATAACGCGAGCCCAAGATAACCGGCCAGAAACGCAACGGCCGCTGATGCGTAGGGCGCGTAGGTCGTCGTCTCGCGCCCCGCCGAAAGAAAGAGCCAGGCTAGCGCCAGACCGCCTAGCACGGGCGCCGGCGAGAGCGGCAAGAGCTTCGACCAGTCGACGTGGTGCATGGAGACACCCCAGCGAGCGGTGACGGCGGGATTGACCGACAGGGTCGTTATGCTCACCAGCGCCATGCAGACAGCCACAGCAAGGGTCAGCCGCTTCGCCCAGCGGCGGGCCTTGAGCTGAAGTTCGCCCTCCGTCTTGGCGATCAGCCAGCAAGATCCCAGGAGCGCGTAGCCAAGGGGCAAGGCGATCGCTGTCAGGCAACTGAACGGGGTCAGCCAGTCCAGCGGACCGCCGGCGAACGCCTGGTCACGGACATTGATCCCTTGAACAAACGCGCCCAGCACAAAACCTTGTGACACGGCGGCCAGGATGGATCCTGCGGAAAAGGCGAAGGTCCAGAAGCGACGGCCGCTGCGGCGTCCATGGGCCCGGAATTCAAAGGCCACGCCGCGAAAGATTAGAGCTCCCAGCATCGCCATCAAGGGCAGATAGAAGGCGGGCATGACCACAGCGTAGGCCAGCGGAAACGCAGCAAATAGGCCCCCGCCCCCAAGCACCAGCCAGGTCTCGTTGCCGTCCCAGACCGGCGCTATGGAGGCGGTCATGACATCGCGCTCTTCCCGCGTGGCCAGAGGGAATAGTGCGCCGACGCCGAGGTCAAAGCCGTCCAGCAGGACGTAAAGCAGCACGGCCGTGGCGATGATCACCGCCCAGATGAGGGGAAGGTCGAGGGTCATACGCCTGGCTCCGACGTCGAGATCAGCATCTGCCGGACCGGCATGGGCCCGCCGGGGGGGCCGGGTTCAGACGCGTCGGGACCGACGACCAGCAGGCGGGCGATATAGAGCGCGCCGGCGCTGAACACGACGCTATAGACAATGATGAACCCCGCAAGCGATGCTTCTTCGGCGCCGACAGACACCGGAGAGACGGCGTTGATCGTGCGCAAAAGGCCGTAGACGACATAGGGCTGACGGCCGACCTCCGTCGCCATCCAGCCGCAGATCACCGCGCCGAAGCCCGAAGGTCCCGACAACAGCGCCGCCCACTGGAACAGTTTCGACCGGTCGAGCCGCCCCGTGGCCCAAAGGGCTGCGCCGCCAAGACCGATGGCGATCATCAGAAGGCCAAGACCAACCATGAACCGGAAGGCCCAGAACGGGATCAGGGTGGGCGGACGGTCGGCGCGCGGCCAGGCCTTGAGACCTTTGAGCACGGCTTTGTCATCCCCGGCCACGACCCAGCTGCCGAACCCCTTGGGCGTCTGCAGCAGGACCTTGGTGGTTTCGGTGCGGTCGTCGGGCCAGCCGATCAGGATGGTCGGTTGCCGATCCGTCTCCCACCAGCCCTCCATGGCCGCCACCTTGGTAGGCTGATACTCATGCGCGACCTTGCCGCTCTCGTGGCCGATCAGAAGCTGGAGCGGGGCGAGGATGGCGATGAGGCCGATAGCCATGCGCTGCATCACGCGGCTTTCGGCGGTCGCCTTGCCCCGGATCGACAAAAGACCGCTCGATCCCAGGACGACCATTCCTGTCGTGAGATAGGCCGCTGTCACCATGTGGGCGAAGCGCGAGGGGAAGGACGGGTTGAAGATCACCTTCAGCCAGTCGACGGCGATATAGCGGCCGTTTTCCAAGGCGTATCCCGCAGGGGTTTGCATCCAGGAATTGGCGGAGAGGATCCAGAAGGCCGAAAACAATGTGCCGCCGGCGACAAAGCAGGTCGCGGTGTAATGGAGACCCGGTCCGACCCGCTTCCAGCCGAACAGCATGATCCCTAGGAACGACGCCTCAAGGAAGAAGGCGGTCAGCACCTCGTAACCTAACAAAGGCCCAAGCACGCTGCCGGTCTTGACCGCGAACACGCTCCAGTTCGTGCCGAATTGGTAGCTCATGACCACGCCCGACACGACGCCCATGCCGAAGGCGAGCGCAAACACCTTGACCCAGAAGAGGTAGAGATTCTTGAACACCTCCCGCTTGGTCAACAGCCATAGCCCCTCAAGCACCGCCAGATAGCTGCCGAGGCCGATGGTGAAGGCCGGAAAGATGATGTGGAACGCCACGGTGAACGCGAACTGAATTCGGGAGACGATGAAGGGATCGAGGTGCATGACGCTCAGTCTCCAGCTCCGCAGATCGGGCGGCGAGCACAAGGACGCCGCGGTCCACGCCGCGCGCGACTGCTAACACAATAAAGGATTGTCGTCACAGGCTCAGCGGGGCCTAAGGCGTCTCAAGTTGATATGCGAGCGACCGACGATAGCCGAGGATTGTCGTTAGCCGACGCCTCGAACCGTCCCGGCTCCGATCACGACCTGATCCCGGATCCATCGGGCGAGGAGCCCGCCTGCTGCTGCGGCGCCAGCCTCGGGGCCCAACCGATCTGAGATGCGCGCGCAGAGGTCCCCGAAGCTCATTCCTTCCAGGGCGCAGACGATCGCGTCCTGTTCGTCGAGGCCCAATGGCCGAAAGCAGGATATGAACTCCTGTCGCCAGACGAGACATGAGACCGCCTTCGGAAGGCGCGCCGCGGCTGGCGGCGTGGTGTCGGCGTTCATGGCTGACCAGATGTCGGTCGCATTGCTGCGCAACTCGATGAGCTTGACCGTCGGCGCGAAGGTGAGGACCGCCGCCTCCCAGTCAATCGGCGCCCAGATTTCAGGATCGGGAGGGGTGTGATCTTGACCGACGAAGGCGTCCGTCAGAGCACGCTCCAGCCGCGCTAGGTCGGCGATCTCCGGATCTTCCGGATAAAGGCGTTCCAGCGTCTCGGGAAAGTCCGCCCCATAGTCGTCAAGGGTCCAGGAGGTCGGCGGCGACGTCTGGATGTGGGTGATCATGGCGCGCTGAAACGCGT
>CAIUZX010000312.1 GCA_903903715.1 uncultured Caulobacterales bacterium | reverse complement strand
CCGGATCGTTGGACTGGAGCTGGGTGCGGACGATTACTTGCCAAAACCGTGCAATCCACGGGAGTTGCTGGCTCGGATAAAGGCCGTGTTGCGACGCAAGGAAGATGGAGGCCTCCGGAACAAGGTGACTGCGACGCTGGAATTCTCCGGCTGGCGGCTTGACCTTCTGTCTCGGGAGCTTCGTTCGGAAGACGGGACCGTTGTTCCACTTTCCAGCGGGGAATTCGCCCTCCTCCGCGCCCTCGTCGAGCGACCCCAACGGATACTGACCCGGGATCAACTGTTGGAACTGGCGCGCGGGCCGGACTCTGACGCCTACGACCGCGCCATTGATGTGCAGATCAGTCGATTGCGGCGCAAGCTGGGCGATGGTGACACCGGCGCGGATCTGATTCGAACTGTGCGCAATGAGGGATATATCTTCAATGCTGCGGTGACCCAGAAGTGACGAACGTCTTCCGATTGACCGGATGGCGGGCGCCGCTGGCCGTTCAGGTCATGGGTCTAGTGATCGTCACTCTGGCCGGCGCGATCGCAGCGCATGCCGCAATCGCTCTCCTGACGCCGCCCCCCACGCCGGAGATCTATCGCGTGAGCGAAGTTGCAGCTGCGCTACGACAGCCCGGACAGTCCATTGTCGCCCGCAACGGCAGATCTCTTGTTGCTAGGCGCGGCGCACCCGCAACCTTGGCCGATCCCCTGAACACACCCAGACCGGTCCGTCGACTTGAAATGTGGTTGGCGACCTCGCTGGCGAACGAGCTTGGCGCAAAGCCTCAGCAGGTCGAATTGCGTTTTCCGATCCATCGCCCCAGCTTCGAGCACCGCAGGCTACGGGCCATGCACGAGCAGATGGGGCCGCCTTCCCGCGAGCCCAGACCACCGCCGGAATCAGAGACGCCGCCGCCACAGGACGAGCCGAGAGGGCCGCCGCCCGAGCTCGACCAGATCGAACGTCCCTCTGATCCGTTCCTGATTGCGCCCTTCTCGGTGTCTTGGCGTACGGCGGGCGGAGACACGATCGGCCTGTCGGTCCAGGATCCCGCGTGGTTCACCGACTGGCGCAAGCGCGTGCTGTTCGGATTCGCGGCCTCGCTCCTCCTCCTCGGACCCGTCGGCCTTTGGTTCGCAAGGGAGCTGGCGGCGCCCTTCTCCAGATTTTCCGAGGCTGCAGAACGCCTCGGCAGAGATCCGGATACATCGCCTTTGGAGGTCAGGGGCCCTGCTGAGGTCGCCAAGGCCGCTGCGGCTTTCAATCTCATGCAGGACCGCATCAGGCGCTACGTCAGGGACAGGACCGTGATGATCGGCTCGGTGGCGCACGATCTGCGCACCCCGCTCACCCGCATCCGGTTCAGGGTCGAAGAGGCCCCCAAATCGGTTCGCGATAAGATCAACGCGGACATCGATGAGATGGAGGCGATGATCGCAGCCACACTCGCCTTTGTTCGAGACGCGAGCACCCTCGTGGCCCGGGAACCTATCGACCTCGCGCATCTCACCGCGAGCATGGTGGAGGATATGCGCGCCATCGGGACAGAGGTCACTCTGGACAGCGCCCAGTCTGCACCCATCTCCGGCGACCCTATAGCGCTGCGCCGCGTCATAGCGAACCTGATCGCCAACGCCGCAAAGTTTGGCTCACGGGCCCGGGTCCGCGTGTCTGCGAGCGCGAACCAGGCTGTTCTCGAAGTCGATGACGACGGCCCTGGGCTGGGTGAAGCGGACCTTGAACGCGTTTTCGAGCCATTTGTGCGGATCGAGGCGTCTAGAAGCCGGGAAACGGGCGGCGCGGGACTTGGCCTTGCGGTCTGTCGAACTCTTGCGCGGGCGCACGGCGGTGACGCGACGTTGATAAATCTCCCTCAAGGTGGTCTTCGTGCTCGCCTTGTTCTCCCGCTCGCCGTTTCGGATGTGAAAATATGACGAAGACCATGTCCCGTTCGTTCCTTGCATCGCTCATCGGCTTATTCGCCGCCGTAGCGCTTATCGGTTGCGCCACGGACGATGGCCGCGGAAGACCTCCTCACGAGGGCCCGGATGGGGCGCATGAAGGGGGGCGCGGTCGAGCGATCAACATCTTCATCAGCCCGATGGGTGAGCCCTTCCGAGCTGGCCCTCTTGATCCCTACCCGGTTGCGCTCTGGTTCTCACGCGCCAACGCGCGTGGCGACGGTCAACTGACAGAAGCAGAGTTCGTCGCCGACGCCGAACGCTTCTTCAAGCAACTCGACACCAACCATGACGGCGTCATCGACGGTTTTGAAATCGAAGACTACGAGCACGACGTCGCGCCAGAGATCCAACCCAAGATCCGCGGACTTCGCCCCGGCGAGGGCATGGACGATTCTCTGAAGTTCGATGATCGGGAGGGTCAGAATGCGCCGCGACGTCGACGTGGCGGGCAACGCGGCGGAGAAGGTCCTGGCGGGCAGGACCCGAATATCGTCGCCGGAGATTTGCTGAGACAAGGCGCTGGCGTCTACGGCCTTTTGCCCGACCCTGAACCGGTGGCTTCGGCGTCCAGCGAACTAAATGGCAAGATCACCCTGGCCGAGTGGAGAGAGGCCGCGCGTCGGCGTTTCGCAAGACTGCTCCCCCCCGGCCACACGACACTTGGCCGCGCCGATCTGCCCAAGACCCCCGCGCAATTCGTGCTCGAAGGGCGTCGCCGAGAAGACCTGAAGAAGCCGCCTCGCCTTCCCTAGGCCCTAGGGTGTCACGTCGGCTCACCAATGGTCGATGACCGGTGATGCAAATTCCAGCGCTGCTTGCTTCGAGAGCAATTCTGACCGCGCTTGAGCTTTGCCGTGGCCAATGTTCGCGCTACGACGGATGCAGCGCAGTTCGCGCGCCGTAACGGATCGGCGGGGCCATGTCGAAACACTTCACGCTCTACATCCTCATCGGGATGCTGGTTGGCCTCGGCGGCGGGATCGTCGCCCACGACAGCCTTAACAAGGCCGCGATCACCGAACTCGCCGGATATCTGGGCCTTGTCACCTGGTCGTTCCTCACCCTGATCAAGATGGTGATCGCCCCGCTCGTCTTCTCGACCCTCACGTCGGGTGTGGCCCATATGGGCGGAGGCGCCGCGGCGGGCCGCGTAGGGGCAAGGTCCATCGGCTGGTTCCTTGTCGCGGGCCTGATCTCCCTGGGGATCGGGCTGGCGATGGCGACCTTCCTTGCCCCGGGCGTCGGACTTCATCTGCCGCCGCCGCCCGCCGATGTCGCGGCGGTGAAAGCCGATCTGACGCTTAAGGGCTTCTTGAGCCACGTCATCCCGAGCTCCATCATCGACGCCATGGCGCACAACGAGGTGCTGGAGATCGTTGTCTTCTCCCTGTTCGTGGGAGCGGCCATCGGCGGCCTCGGATCCCGCGCGGCAGGCGTGCTCGATGTTCTGGGCCAGGTGGCGGCCGTGATGCTCAAGGTCACCGAATACGTGATGACCGTAGCGCCTCTCGCGGTTGCCGCGGCGATCGCCGCGACCGTTGCGGTCCACGGCCTCGACGTGATCCAGACCTACATCAAGTTCGTCGGCGGATTTTATCTCTCCCTCGCCATCCTCTGGTCGGTCCTGCTTGCGGCGGGCGCGGTGGCCATTCGCGGCAGACTGTTCGGGCTGTTGAAAGCGGTGCGCCAACCTGCGCTTATCGCCTTTTCAACCGCCAGCTCGGAAGCAGCCTACCCCGGCCTGCTGGAAGGGTTGCAGCGCTTTGGCGTGTCCCGCCGGATTGCAAGCTTCGTCCTGCCCCTGGGCTACAGCTTCAATCTCGACGGCTCGATGATGTACACCACGTTCGCCAGCCTGTTTATCGCCCAACTCTACGGCATCGAGCTGAGCTGGGCCCAGAAACTGACCATGGGCACGATGCTGATGGTCACCTCCAAGGGCATCGCCAGCGTCCCGCGGGCGTCCCTGGTGGTCATCGCGGCCATCCTTCCCTACTTCCATATTCCTGAAGCCGGACTGCTGCTGGTCCTGGGCGTGGATCAGTTTCTGGACATGGGACGCAGCGGCACCAACGTGATCGGAAACTCCATCGCCGCGGCCGCCGTGG
>CAIUZX010000311.1 GCA_903903715.1 uncultured Caulobacterales bacterium | reverse complement strand
GGCGCTGGTCGGCGCGTTGGCGTCCACCGATCTTTGGCCCGCCGTCTATGTCAGGTTCGAGGCCGGGCTGCTCGACGCAGTGGGTTTCGGCCTGGACCTGAGCAAGTGCGGGGCGACCGGCTCTACCGACGATCTCGTCTATGTCAGCCCCAAGACCGGCCGGGCGGTGAGCCGAGCGGCGGGCGCACCCTACCATGATCGCTTGCTCGCGCTGCCGCCGTTCATGTTGGGCGCTCAGGCGGGACTGGCGCCTGGCGACATCGGCGCCGGAATGGCTTTGACGGCGCGTTTCCTGGAGCTCCACGTTTTCGGGCCCTTGAACCGGCCCCTGCCACCGGCGCGCCTGTGGCTGATCGATAAGCTGACCGAAGCCGGACGGCTCTGAACGTACACGACTCACATTAGACGAGCGCCATGACCAAGCACGAACAGCCACCGCCCGAAGACGGCGGGCGCATCATCGACGAACCGCTTTCCGAAGCCTTGTCGCGGCGTTACCTCGCCTATGCGCTGTCGACGATCATGAACCGTGCCTTGCCCGACGTGCGAGACGGCTTGAAGCCGGTGCATCGGCGGCTGCTCTACGCCATGCGGCTACTACGCCTTGACCCGCAATCCTCTGCCAAGAAGTGCGCACGGGTCGTCGGCGATGTGATCGGTAAGTACCACCCGCACGGGGATGTGGCGGTCTATGACGCCCTGGTGCGCCTCGCGCAGGACTTCGCCCAGCGTTACCCGCTGATCGACGGGCAGGGGAACTTCGGCAATATCGACGGCGATAACGCAGCCGCCATGCGATACACCGAGTGTCGCCTGACCGACGCCGCTCAGCTCTTGCTTGAAGGCATTGACGAGGACGCGGTCGACTTCCGACCGACCTATGACGGCGAAGAAGAAGAGCCGGTGGTCCTTCCGGCGGCCTTCCCGAACCTGCTGGCCAACGGCGCGTCGGGCATCGCCGTGGGCATGGCGACTTCCATTCCTCCACATAACGCGACGGAGCTGATCGACGCCTGCCTGCTGCTGCTACAGCGACCGGACGCGACCACGGCGGACCTGCTTGAACGGGTTCAAGGGCCCGATTTTCCGACGGGCGGGGTGATCGTGGAGTCCCGGGCATCGATGCTCGAAACCTACGAAACCGGTCGAGGCGGCGTTCGCGTTAGAGCGCGCTGGAACATCGAGCGCCTTGATCGTGGCGGTTGGCGCATCGTTGTGACCGAGATCCCGTATCAGGTTCAGAAGTCGCGACTGGTCGAGCAACTCGCCAGCCTCATCGAACTCAAGAAGGCGCCTCTTCTGGGCGATGTGCGAGACGAGTCGACCGAAGACGTTCGTCTGGTGCTGGAGCCGAAGTCACGGACGGTCGAGCCCGAGCATCTGATGGAAAGCCTGTTCCGGCTCTGCGATCTCGAGAATCGCTTCCCGGTCAATATGAACGTTCTCGACAAGTCGTCGACACCCGGCGTCATGGGGTTGAAGCCTGCGCTGCTCGCTTTCCTCGACCATCGCCGTGAGGTCAATCAGCGGCGCGCCCGCTGGCGTCTCGGCAAGATCGAGGCGCGCCTCCATATCCTGGACGGCCTGCTGATCGTCTTCCTCAACCTCGACGAGGTGATCCGTATCGTCCGGTTCGAGGATGAGCCAAAGGCCAAGCTGATCGATTTCTTCTCGATCTCGGAGACTCAGGCTGACGCCATTCTGAACACCCGTCTGCGCCAGTTGGCGAAGCTGGAAGAGATGGAGCTGCGGCGCGAGCATGCTGAGCTATCGGCCGAACGGGACGGCCTGCTCGCGCTGCTTGCGTCTGACGACGCTCAGTGGGCGAAAGTCGCCGACGATCTCCGCAGCGTGCGCGAACGGCTGTCCGGCGGGGTCACGGGCAAGCGTCGGTCGACGTTCTCCGACGCCCCGACCATCGACATCCCCCAGACATCTGACGCTTTTGTGCAACGTGAGGCGATCACGATCATCCTGTCGGAACGCGGCTGGATCCGCGCGACCAAGGGCAAGGTCGAAGATCCGTCGGAACTCAAGTTTAAGGAGGGCGACCGCCTCGGCTTTCTTGTTCCGGCCGAGACGACGGATAAGCTCGTTCTGTTCGCGTCGGACGGCCGCTTCTTCACCTTGCCTTGTGACAAGCTCCCGTCCGCGCGAGGGCAGGGGGAGCCGCTACGCCTCATGCTCGATATCGAAGATCATGTGAAACTGGTCTCGGTCTTCCCATACCGCGCCGGTCGTAAACGGGTCGTCTCCTCCACCGGCGGCTACGGTTTTGTGCTAAACGAGGATGATGTTCTGGCGAACCGCAAGGCGGGCAAGCAGGTCGTAAATGTCGACGGCGGCGCGGCGCTCACCTGTCTGGAGGTCGAGGGCGACCATCTCGCCGTCGTGGGCGACAACGGCAAGATCCTGATCTTCCCGCTGTCGGAACTGCCGGACATGCCCCGCGGCAAGGGTGTCAAGCTCCAGTCCTATCGCGAAGGAGGCTTGCGCGACGTGCTGGTGTTTGCCGCGGAAGAGGGCGCAGGTTGGAACGATTCCGGCGGTCGTCGTCGGGACTGGAAGGAATGGCGCGACTGGCTTGGGAAGCGCGCGGCGGCTGGAAAGGCTGCCCCGAAGGGTTTCCCGGTGTCCAAGCGTTTCCGGCCCAAGGGCTGACATAAACTACTCGCCGGGTCGGCCTGCATCTCGCTCCTGCGCCGAAATAAGGCGCCAGCCGCCAGGCCGTAGGATTTCGAGGGGCGAATACTTGGCCTTGTAGGCCATCTTCGGACTGCCGGCGACCCAGTACCCGAGATAAACATAGGGCGAGCCGAGCGCCTTGGCCTGCTCGATGTGATCCAGAATGATGTAGGCGCCGAGACTCTGGCCGGACAACTCTGGATCGTAGAAGCTGTAGACCAAGGACAGCCCGTCATCGAGCAGGTCGACCAGCACGCAAGCCACCAGTTCGCCCGGTCCCTTGTCGTCGGTTCGACGTCTGTATTCGATGAGGTGGGTGCGAACCGCTGTGTCCTCGACCATCGCCACGAAATCCGGCCAGGTCATTTCGGCCATACCGCCGTCCGCATGTCGGGCGTTTAGGTAGCGACGCAGAAGTTCGAACTGCTCGGACGTGGCCTCAGCTTCAACGAGGTGACGTTCGAGGTTGGCGTTGCGCTTCAGTGTTCGGCGTTCGGATTTCGAAAACACGTAGTCCGCGACTGGAATTCGGGCCGACACACAGGCGTCGCAGGTCTCACAGGCGGGCCGATAGGCGATGTTCTGCGACCGGCGAAACCCAACCTGCGTCAGGCTGTCATTGACGGTGGGTCCTTCGGACAGCGGCAGGTGCGCGAAGACCTTGCGCTCCAGACGCTCCGGCAGATAGGGACAGGGCGAAGGCGCGGTCAGGAAAAATCTCAGCTTTCCGGTCGCGAAATGCTGGGTCACAGGGCGCTCACCGTTCCTGACATTGGGCGTAGAAGCCGTTCATCGACGTGTCCATTTGATCATTGTCCTGCATTTGGAGGCAAGACGGGCGCTTCACGCAACAGAACTATCGCGATCCTGCGATTTCCTGGCAGGGCCGGGTCATCGGGAAACAGGGGCTCGGACGTCGCCTTGCCGGAGACCTGGTAGATCCGATCAACCGGAACGCCGGCGTCCTGCAGCACGGCCCGGGACGCGTTAGCGCGAGACGCTGATAGAGCCCAGTCGTCGCCGCCGCGCGGTTGGCCCGGCGCAGTGGCGCTGGTATGGCCCGCGATGGTGATGCGATTGTGGAGCTGGTTGATCACCTTGGAGATCGCGCGCAACAGCACTCTCGCCCGATCGTTGGGACGGGTGGATCCCTGCTCGAACATGGCGCGGCCTTCCTGATCGACCAGCTGGATCCGGAGCCCTTCCGGGGTCACGTCGACCAGGACCTGTTTTGACAGTTCCGCAAGCTCAGGCATGTCCTGCAGCGCCTGTCGAAGGGATTCTGCGGCGCTTTCAAAGGCGTCGCTTTCCTTTTTTTCCAACGCTTGCCGGGTGATCGACGATTGGTCGGCGGATGACGCGCTCTGAGATTTGCCTTCCGGAGACGTTTCCTTGCTCTCAACCGACAGTTTCTTGATGACCGAAATGGCGCCGTCGCTCTTCACGCCTTTGTCGCCCATGGCCGTACCGGCAAGAATGCCGCCGGAACCCGACGTCGATTCCGAGACGCTGGCCGGCGCGAAATAGTCGGCGATGCCGCGCTTCTGTTCGGGTGAGGTGGTGTTGATCAGCCACATCAAGAGGAAGAATGCCATCATGGCGGTCACGAAGTCGGCGTAGGCGACTTTCCACGCGCCACCGTGGTGTCCGCCGCCGGACACCTTCTTCACCTTCTTGATCAGGACCGGCGCGTCGCCGTAGGCCATGATCTGCGTCCTCAGTTGTGGAATTTCACTATCTGTCAGCCATACCGCATCGCTCGTTAAGATGCGGTTGCGTTGCGGGCTTCCTTCACTTACCTGCGGGGGCCCGCCCGCTTTGGACCGATATCACCCATGCCCAACGCCGATCTTGTTCTGGACGATCTCTCACGATCGGCCTACCGCGCCGCCCTGGGAGGGTTCGCGACGGGGATCGCCGTTGTACTCGCGCCCGTCGAGGATCACGCGATCGGCATGACGGTCAATTCCTTCACATCCGTTTCGCTGGACCCTCCCCTGGTCCTCTGGTGCCTGGGCGATAAGTCGGACCGTGGCGTACATTTCCGACCAGCGCCGGGATTCGTGGTCAATATCCTCGGCGCCGACCAGCGGGACATAGCTGATCGGTGCGCCAAACGCGGCCGATATCGGTTTGAAATGGACGAGCTGGATCATTCCCATCCGGGCCTGCCGGCCTTGCCCGTCGCTTTGACCCGACTCTGGTGCGACGCGTACGACCAGATCACGCTCGGGGACCATATCGCCATGGTCGGCCGGGTTCAGGCCTTTGATCACAAGGGTGGCGATGGCTTGACGTATTTCAGCGGCGGTTACGGCCGTGCGCTGTTTGCGAGGGATTGAAGTCATGAACGTCGGTTTCGTGGGACTTGGCGTCATGGGCTTCCCCATGGCGCGGCATCTGGCAAAGTCTGGTCAGGTCTTGCAGGTGTTCAACCGTTCGCCCGGAAAGTCGCGCGCCTTCATTGAGGCGTATGGCGGCGTGACGGCGGATGATCCGGTCAAGGCTCTCGCCGGCGTCGACGTGGCGATCCTGTGCGTCAGCGCGGACGCGGACGTTCGCGACATCACCAGCCGTATCCTTCCCATGCTCGCACCGGGCGCAGTGGTCGTCGACCACTCCACAACCTCGGCAGATGTTGCGCGAGAGATGGCGGACAAGGCGGCGGCAGTCGGGCGAGAGTTCGTGGACGCCCCCGTGTCCGGTGGGCAATCGGGCGCCGAGGCGGGCGTTCTGACGGCGATGCTCGGCGGAGACGAAACGGCGATTGAACGCATCACGCCGGTGATTTCAGCCTACTGCCGAACGGTCCGACGCATCGGTCCGAGCGGCGCCGGACAGCTCGCCAAGATGTGCAACCAGATTTGCATCGCCGGCGTGGTTCAGGGCCTCGCCGAAGCGGTGCACTTCGCCGGGCAGGCTGATCTCGACGCTCAGGCGGTGTTCGAGGCCATTTCGATGGGGGCGGCGAGCTCGTGGCAGATGCAGAACCGTTGGTCGACCATGGTGGATGGCAAGTTCGATTTCGGCTTCGCCGTCGATTTGATGCGCAAAGACCTCGGCCTCGTGCTTCAGGCCGCGCGGGGCAATGGGGCGCGACTGGAAGTCACGGCCCTCGTCGATCAGTTCTACGCGGAGGTGCAGGCCATGGGGGGGCGTCGGTGGGACACCTCTTCCCTGGTGGCCCGCCTCTCGAAACCAGAGCCCAGGGCCTGAGCCTCTGATCAGGCGCCGAGTGCGCGGGCGGCGCGGGGGGCGAAATAGGTGATGACCCCGGCGCAACCAGCGCGCTTGAAGGCCATCAGGCTTTCGAGCATTGCGCGATCTCCGTCGATCCAGCCGTTCGCAGCCGCCGCCTGGATCATGGCGTACTCACCGGATACCTGGAACGCGAAGGTTGGCAGGGCGAAGGCCGCGGCCACGCGATGGACGATATCGAGATAGGGCATGCCGGGCTTGACCATGACCATGTCTGCGCCTTCGGATATGTCGAGGGCGACTTCCCGCAAGGCCTCTTCCGCGTTTCCAGGATCCATCTGGTAGGTCTTCTTGTCGCCCGTGAGCACACTCGCCGAGCCGATGGCGTCGCGATACGGGCCGTAGAAGGCTGAAGCATATTTTGCGGCATAGGCCATGATGGCGATGTCCGTCATGCCCTCCGCCTCAAGGGCGCTGCGCAGGCGGCCGACCCGCCCGTCCATCATATCGGAGGGGGCGAGGATGTCGCACCCGGCGCGGGCCTGCACCAGTCCCTGCTCGATCAAGCGTTCGACTGAGGCGTCATTCAGGATCACCCCGTTTTCGATCAAGCCGTCATGGCCATGGCTTGTGAACGGGTCGAGCGCCACGTCGCACATCACGCCCACGTCGGGAGCCGCATCCTTCATCGCAGCGACCGCCCGACATACGAGGCCGTCCGGGTCACTTGCCGTAGAGCCCTGAGGGTCCTTCTTCGCCGGGTCGATATAGGGAAACACGGCTATGGCGGGAATGCCGAGTCGTTTGGCTTCACGCGCAGCTTCCGCCGCGCGGGAGACCGACATCCGCGGCGCCCCCGGCATCGAGGGCACGACGATTTCCGGCTCAGGACCATCATGGACCACCAGCGACCAGATCAGATCGTTGGGCGTCACTGTCGTTTCACGAACCAGCCGCCTGATCCAATCTTCACGGCGAAGACGACGTGGCCGAATGGCGGGGAAGGCAGCGAGGGGCGCTTTGGACATTGGGGTTCCCGGCGGACTATTCCGCTGGGGTGTGGCCGATTGCCCGATTGCCCGCAAGTCTCAAAAAGCCGAACAGCGACTGCAACAGCGTCCAGCCTGCGCCAAAGAGGACGAGGGTCACAGAGGCGACCAGCATTACGCCGCCGAACCAAGCCTGCTTCGCGCCGGCCCCGACGCCCAGAGCCTGGTCCGTCATGCCCGTCGCCTTTTCGACCGCATTGAAGAGCGCGATCAACCACGTCCCGCTGCCGGCCAGTCCGGCCAGAAGGGCGCCAGCGATGCAAAATGCGCCAAGCCAGAAAATCCGCACCTGATGACGATAGTGGCTACGAATGATTGGGTGGGAATCCCGACCATGCGCCAAAGCCAGCGCGAGCGCGACGACGCTCGACACGCCGAAGGTGAAGACGCCGAGGAACAACAACACGTAACAGGCGAACGCCACCAGACGATCGAATTGCGTCATGATCGGGTCATGGTTCGGCGTTGCGAACGAACTGGGCATAGCCCCTCCATACTCATCGAAATGGCCTACACTTTGGCCGTTAACCAATCTGGCGCCTGCGGCGCGCCCGTGCAATCGTAGAACTGTGACAGAGTTGCGCGAGGATGCAGCGGCAATCCCTAATTGGTTGAGTTTCCGTACGGCGTGTGGTGGTGTGTGCGTGATGGGGGCGACGTTTTTTCAGCGTTTTTGGGCAGTTGCAGGGATTTTCTGCATCGCCTCTTTGTGTCTTGGAGCGGTCGCTTCGTGTGACAGAGCGGACGCCCGTCAGGTCCGACCCGCAGCGGTCGATCAGGTCGAGACCTCGAAGTCCCGCGAGATCGTCAGG
Source organism: uncultured Caulobacterales bacterium (assembly GCA_903903715.1). Classification (GTDB taxonomy): domain Bacteria; phylum Pseudomonadota; class Alphaproteobacteria; order Caulobacterales; family Caulobacteraceae; genus CAIMFV01. Next base: position 7,842 of record CAIUZX010000311.1, on the reverse strand, counting down.
CAAGGCGTGCTGCAAAACGGCCTCCGGTACGCCGTCATGTCCAACGCCAAGCCGGGCGGGGCGATGTCCGTACGGTTTTACGTCGAAACGGGCAGTCTCAATGAGGCGGACGAGGAGCGCGGCGCGGCGCATTATCTTGAGCACATGGCGTTTGAAGGGGGTCGGAATGTTTCCGGCGACACCTTGTCCAGCCGTTTTCAGGAGGCGGGCATCTCTATTGAACGCGACCACAATGCGTTCACCAACCTGCTCGGCACCTACTATGTGCTCGATCTCCAGGAGGTCACACAGAAGAAGCTCGACCTCGCCTTTCTGTGGTTGAAGGACGTCGCTGACGGGTTGACGATTGATCCTTCGGCGGTCGACAGGCAGCGCGGCGTGGTGACGTCGGAATATTATGCGCGGCGAGACGGCGGGACGAATGTCTCGGAGGCGATACAGGCGTTTCTAACGCCGGGTCTCAAGGCGCCATACCGATCCCCCGGCGGCACGCCTGAAACTCTCAAGGTCCTTAACGCGGATGCGCTCCGCGGCTTTTATCGAAAATGGTATCGACCAGACCGCGCTTTCGTCATCGTGGTGGGGGACCTCCCTGTGGCGGATATGGTCGCCAGGGTGGAGACGACGTTCGGAGCCTGGCGATCAGACGCGCCGGTTCCGTCACCAGTCGATCCGGGGCGTCTGGATCTGTCCCGTCAGACCAGCGTCCTTTCAGTCTACACACCCGCCTTTGCACAAGGCGTGATCGATGTTTGCCGACCTACCGCCGCAGATGCGCACCTAGCGCCCGGCGTCGACGCATGGCGCAGAAGCCTTTCCGATGTCAGTTGGATGCTTCCGTTGCAGGACCGTCTTGATCATCTGTCCCGTGCGCCGGAGGCGCCGTTTCTGTCCGCCAGAATTGATCGCAGCGAGCAACCGGGTGTCTACGCCATGACGTGCATATACGCTGTTCCGAAGCCTGAGCGCTGGTCCGAAACTCTGACGACTCTGTCGGATGAGATGCGCAGACTGGAGTTGCATGGTGTGACCGACGGCGAACTTGACCGCGTCATGACTGTGATCGGGGCGCGCGTCGATGGTCTGGTGTCCACGTCCCGGACAAGTCCGCAAATCGCCCAGTCACTCATCTCGACAATGCGTGAGCGGGACCCCATCGTGTCGCCCGTCAAAATTCGTGAAAATTTCGAGGAAGCGCGACGACAGTTCACCCGATCGGACATCGCGCTGTCCCTTCAACGCAGATGGTCAGCCGCAGCACCGCCGCAAATTGCCGCCGTTTCACTGGTTCCGATCACATATCAGCAGCTCGGGGTCGCATGGCGGATGGCTCAAGGTCGCCCAGATCCCGGGCCGCCCGCCAATGCGCACCCGCCGTCTTGGGCGTACGCCGACCTCGGACCGACAGGAATTGTCGTGTCCAGACAAGAAATTCTGGATCCCGACTTTGTTCGCCTGACCTTGGCCAACGGGGTTCGGGCGAATGTAAAGACGCTGGTCACGGAAAAGGACCATGTCGAAATTCGGGTGCGATTTGGAGGTGGTGAGCTTTCGTTCGCGCCGAAAGATCTGCCGGTCGCGTTCATCGGCGCCGGCTCCGTGATTGCCGGAGGATTGGGCCGGCACGATGAGGAACAACTGGGGCAGGTGCTTGACGCACACGCCGCCGGAGTCCGGTTCGCTATGGAGCGCGATCACTTCACGTTGGCCGGGGGCGCGCGAAAGGCGGATGCGGCGCTTGTCGCCCAGGTGTTGTGCGCCTACCTGACCGATCCGGGCTTCCGGCCGGAGGCCGATCGTCAGATACCGCTCAGCGTGCGGAGCTATTATACTAATCTCAGGGTCTCGCCGCTCTTGACGGCGCAACTCACGCTGCGTGCGGCGCTCCCGGGGCCGCCGGTGCTCAGTCTACCGCCGGAAGACGTGGCCGCACGCTTGACGGCAACGGACTTCGGCCGGGTTTTCAAACCCACGATGACGAAGGATGCGATCGAAGTCACTGTCGTCGGTGACATTTCCGAAGCCGAAGCGACGCGATTGTTAGAATCGACGTTTGGAGCCTTGCCGCCCCGGGCCTCGGCGTCGGACGTCTTCAATCCGGACGCGGTGCGATTGCGGTTTCCGAACCGGCCGCCGCAAATCGAGCCTGCGCGTCATGTTGGATTGCCCAGCAAGGCCGGCGTTTTGGTGGTCTGGCCGACCTTCGTCTGGAGGCCTGAACACCAGCGGGAGGTGCGGGCCATCACCTTGCTCAGGGAAGTGCTGTCGGATCGCATTCGTCGGGTCATTCGCGAGCGGTTGGGACAGACCTACAGCCCTGACGTTGCCTATGTCACCGAGAAGGGAGGAGACGAAGGGGCGTTGTCTGTGGCCATCGAAACAAGTCCAGCGTCGCTGGATGAAGTGGTCAAGGAGATCCGCAGCATCGGCAAATCTCTGGCGCAGGCGGACATCACGACCGAGGAATTGGAGCGTGTAAGACGTCCACTTCTGGATGACACGGCGCACCGAAGGGAAACTGCCAGTTGGTGGCTTAACACATTGGACGGCTCATTTTCGGAACCCTACAAGCTCGCTCAGGCGCGGACCTGGCAGGCTGATTACAGTTCGATTCCTGTTGCGGAGGTCAACGCTGTGGCGCGCCGCTGGCTCGCGCGCGAACCGATCGTGGCTGAAGCGCTTCCAGATCAAGGCTTGGACAAGCTTCGCAAAAGCGGCGATTGATCCGTCTCAACGAATGTGAAGGGACGAGACTCTAAACTTGCCAGACGCCGGGTGACGTAGATCGGTCGCATCTGTAGACAGGTCGGCGCTTCGGGTGCAGATAAGCGCGGCATACGCGGAGGTGTGGTCGCACCTTCGTTTGAGGATGTAGACTGATGGATTACAAGTCCCTTTTCCGAAATGCCGTGGATCAGGTTCGCGATGAGGGCCGATACCGCGTTTTCGCGGACCTGAAGCGCCGTCGCGGCGCCTTTCCGCTCGCCAGTTGGACGCGGCCCGATGGTCATGTCCAGGACGTGACGGTCTGGTGCTCGAACGATTATCTCGGTCAAGGTCAGAATCCGGTGGTTCTGGAGGCGATGCGCGAGGCGCTGGACGCCGCCGGTTCCGGATCCGGCGGAACGCGCAATATTTCCGGGACGACATCCTATCACGTTGAGTTGGAAACAGAGCTTGCCGATCTGCACGGCAAGACCGGCGCTCTGCTGTTCACGTCCGGCTATGTTGCTAACGAAGCTTCGCTATCTACCCTCTACAAGATCCTCCCCGGATTGATCATCTTTTCAGACGCGCTCAATCACGCCTCCATGATCGCAGGAATCCGCAACGGCGGCGGTGAGCGTCGCATCTTCCGCCACAACGATCTTGCGCATCTTGAAGCATTGCTCGCCACGGCGCCCAGCGACGCGCCGAAGCTTATCGCCTTCGAAAGTGTATATTCGATGGATGGCGACATTGCAGATCTGGCCGGGACGATCGCGCTCGCCAAGAAGTATGGCGCGCTGACCTATCTCGATGAGGTGCATGCTGTCGGGCTATACGGAAAACGCGGCGCTGGCGTCGCCGAACGCGACGGCGTGATGGCGGAGATCGATATTATCGAAGGCACGCTCGGCAAGGCGTTCGGCGTGATGGGCGGGTACGTCGCGGCTGACAGCGACCTCGTGGATGCGATCCGGCTTTACGCTTCGGGCTTCATCTTCACCACGTCTCTGCCGCCCGCCCTGGCGGCTGGCGCGGCCGCCAGCATCCGATGGCTAAAGGCGCATGATGAGGTGCGCGTGAGGCACCAGGAGCGGGCTGCCGCACTGAAGGCCCGCTTCAAGGCTGCAGGTCTGCCCGTAATGCCCTCCGAGAGTCACATTGTGCCGGTGCTCGTGGGCGACCCGGTTCACTGCAAGGTGATTTCGGACCTCTTATTGGTCGATCACGGCGTGTATGTGCAGCCGATCAATTACCCCACCGTGCCGCGGGGCACCGAGCGGCTGCGCTTCACGCCGACGCCCTTCCACACCGACGATATGATGGACCGACTCACGAACGCGCTGAACGACCTGTGGTCTCGGTGCAACGTCAAGCGAAACGGCGTCGCAGCCTGACTCCAGGCTTGAAAACGAATTCAGGCTGAAAAATAAAATGGCCGGGCGAGCGGCCCGGCCAGATTGCAGAGGCGTTTGGGCGCCTTGGCCCTCATTTCTTCAGTCCTTCCCACGGCGTACGCCGCGGCCGAGGCCGATCTGTTTGGCGAACTCGGACCGCCGATTTGCATAGGCCGGCGCCACCATTGGGTAGTCGTTCGGCAGACCCCATTTGCGACGGTAGTCATCTGGGCTGAGATTGAACTTGGAGCGCAGGTAACGCTTCAGCATTTTCAGTCGTTTGCCATCTTCGAGGCACACAATGTAGTCGTCTTGGACTGATTTGCTGATCGGAACCGCAGGGCGGGCCTTTTCGACTTGAACCGTTTCGACCGATGGGCGGCCCAGATTGGCAAGAGATTCATGAACTGACTTGATTATTTCAGGCACGTTTCCTGCCGATACCGCATTGTTTGCCAAATAGGACGCAACAAGGTCAGTGGATAAGCGCAGTAGCTCGTTATTCGGTGTCTTCGAAAGTTCAGCAGGCGCATTCATAGGCGAATCCTCAGCAATGAGCGAAAAAGCACTGTCGGCTGTTACTGAATGTGTAGGCCCTAACAAGTGATTTGGCATCATTCTATACAATAAGCCCCGCGGCTTACGACTAGAAAAATCCAAGTCGCCCTTCTGCCGTGATTTTGGCGGTCATGATGCGACGATTGCCGAGACAGTGGATTGCGTTCGACCGGCCGAGGCGCGTAGAAACACATTCACTGTCGATGAAAAAGGTGAGTCCGCGATCGTGACTGTTTCCCAAGCCCTACAACAGCTTACAACATCCGACTTCTTCACCATGGGGGTAGAGACCTCGGATCCGGAACTCGCCGCCGCCATCCGCGGAGAGTTTAATCGACAGAGCGCCCAAATTGAGCTCATTGCGTCAGAGAACATCGTCAGTCGGGCTGTTTTGGAAGCCCAAGGATCAGTTTTGACGAACAAGTACGCCGAGGGTTATCCGAATCGACGGTACTATGGTGGATGCGAGTACGTGGATGTCGCCGAGCGTTTGGCGGTGGACAGAGCCAAGACGCTCTTCGATTGCACCTTCGCAAATGTCCAGCCTCACTCCGGAGCGCAGGCGAACCAGGCTGTTTTCTTCGCGTTGCTTAAGCCCGGCGACACATTCATGGGAATGGATCTGGCTGCCGGTGGACACCTCACGCACGGAAGTCCAGCCAATCAATCTGGCAAGTGGTTCAAGCCAGTCGCTTACACTGTGCGTCAAGATGATCATTTGATCGACTATGACGCAGTGGCCGAAATCGCTCTGAAGGAAAAGCCGCGACTGATCGTGGCCGGCGGTTCGGCCTACAGTCGACACATCGACTTTGCGCGGTTCCGCGAGATTGCAGATTCCATCGGCGCCTACCTGATGGTCGACATGGCGCATTATGCGGGACTGATCGCCGCGGGGGTCTATCCCAGCCCATTGCCTCACGCGCATGTCGTGACCACGACGACGCACAAGACTCTGCGCGGCCCCCGGGGTGGGTTGATTCTCTCGAATGACGAGGAGCTGGGCAGGAAGATCAATTCAGCGGTTTTCCCGGGGCTTCAGGGTGGTCCATTGATGCACGTGATCGCAGCGAAGGCGGTAGCGTTCGGAGAGGCCCTGCAACCGTCCTTCAAGGTCTATGCGCAGAATGTGGTCGACAACGCTCGCGCACTCGCCGCGACCCTCGTCGACTCCGGAGTGGCGATCGTGTCTGGCGGAACGGACAGTCACCTGATGCTTGTGGACTTGCGGCCGAAAGGCGTTACGGGCAAGGCGACGGAAGCTAGCCTGGAGCGTGCTGGGATGACATGCAACAAGAACGGCATCCCATTTGACACCACACCGTTTACGATCACGTCCGGCGTTCGGCTGGGCAGTCCGGCCGCGACAACGCGGGGGTTTGGCGTGGCTGAGTTCAAGGAAGTCGGCCATTTGATCGCCGAGGTCGTTGAGGGGCTTGCGGCGCATGGAGATGATAACAGTGTTGCCGAGGCGACGGTCGGCGCGCGCGTCGCCGCATTGACGAGCCGATTCCCGATCTACAGTTGATCGATATGGCCTGAAGGTGTCGGAAATCGTACCTATGTGTCACGATGGACGTCTTGTCGTTTCGGATCAGGAGCAAGGTTCAGATTGCGCTGCCCATTTTGCGGCCATGCCGAAAGTCAGGTGAAGGATAGCCGCCCGTCTGAGGATGGATCGGCGATCCGTCGTCGCAGGTCCTGTCCCGAATGCGGGGGAAGGTTCACCACTTTCGAGCGCGTGCAGCTCAGGGAGCTGACAATCATCAAACGTTCAGGTCGGCGGGCGCCCTTCGACCGTGAAAAGCTGGTGCGTTCCATCTCCATCGCCATGCGCAAACGGCCGGTGGACGCCGAGCGGGTCGAGCGGATGGTGTCAGGCATTGTCCGTCAGCTTGAAAGCCGTGGTGAGACCGAGATCCATTCCGAAGTGATCGGCGAACTTCTAATGAAGGCGCTCAAGTCGCTCGACGAAGTGGCCTACGTCCGATACGCCTCGGTCTACCGCGATTTTCGCGAGACTCAGGATTTTGCTCGCTTCCTTGGTGAAGAGGGGCTGTCTGAAGAGGCGGAGACGTTGGAGCCATGACCCAAGCCCAGCCAAAGGTTGCTCGCCCGTCCCGGACCGTCGCGCGGTTGGCGGCGGTGCAGGCGCTCTACCAGATGGAAGTCGCGGGCGCGGGCGTGGAAGCGGTCGTGCGGGAGTTTTCCGACCACCGCTTCGGCGGCGCCCTGGACGGGGAGGGCGGTCCGGTGGCTGATGATCAGCTGGCCGAAGCCGATGAGGCTTTTTTCGGTGAACTCGTTCGCGGGGTCGTCCTGAACCAGGCCGCCATCGATCAGGCTGTCGCCAAGCGACTTGCCACCAATTGGCGGCTGGAGCGGCTGGACGCCACCCTTCGCGCCACGCTCAGATCGGCGACATTCGAGCTCATGTGTCGCCCGGATGTGCCGACAGAAGTGGTGCTGAACGAATATGTTGAACTCGCGAAGGCCTTTTTCGACAAGTCGGACGCGGGCTTCGTGAACGGGGCGCTGGACGCCGTCGCGGGCGACCTGCGCGGTTGATCGGCATGTCCGGCGGCGCGGAATTCGACGATATTCGTAACCTGTTCCGCCCCCTGACGCGCGGCGCCCCTGAAGCGCTTGAACTACTGGACGACGTCGCTGTTATTGGCGGGCGCCCCGGTTTTGAGCTCTTGATTTCCACGGATACGATCGTCGCGGGTGTTCATGCGCTGCCGGACACATCCCCTGCCGACCTCGCGTACAAGTTAGTCGGCGTGAACTTTTCTGACCTTGCCGCCAAGGGGGCTGTTCCCGATGGCGCATTCCTCAACGTTTCATGGCCAAGAGACTGGGGTGCGGTCGATCGAACGGCGTTCGCAACGGCGCTTGGCGAGGCGCTGGACAAGCGCCAGGTGCGTCTGTTTGGTGGTGACACCGTTCGAACGCCTGGACCCTTTCAGGCAAGCCTGACGGTCCTGGGGTGGTGTCCGACAGGCCTCGCAGTCCTGCGATCCGGGGCCCGTCCAGGAGATCTACTTTATGTCACAGGGTCGATCGGCGATGGGTGGCTCGGACTTTCCGCGGCGAAAGGGGAGGGGGCTTTATCTGGGGAAGATCGGGCGGCGCTGTCCTTGAGATACCTGCGCCCGACGCCGCGTCTGGAGTTTGCAAT
>CAIUZX010000310.1 GCA_903903715.1 uncultured Caulobacterales bacterium | reverse complement strand
GGCGCGAGGTGACAGTGACCCCGTGGGTGGAGCAGCGGGCCTCTGGGTCCGTTCTGGTGATCCCATCAGACGCTGGTTACGGCGCCGTTGAGGAAGATCTGGCTTCCGTCGGCGCATAATCCGCGACGCTGGCTTCCAGGGCGGAGGCCAGTCGATTTCCGATCGGATGCTGCGGGTCGCGGATTTCGTCGCGGACGATCGCGCGGATGGCGTCGATGTGCGCGTCGATCAGCGTCAGCGGGAGAGATGGACGCTGGTCGCGTTCGCTCATCAGCGCGCAGAGCGAGGCGGCGACGCGCGTGATCAGTGGGAATTCGTAAGTCGCGCCAAGGCCCTTCAGATCGTGGGCGTGGACATAGAGTTGGTCAGCTGTTTCCTGATTGAAACCCTGCTCGGTAATCTTGGCGCGGGCCGCATCCAGCTTGGCGATTTCGTCGCTCATCCACTGTGCGAAGTTGGATGACAGTTCCTTGAGCGCCGCCTCGGCCTTGGCCAGAGCGTCGGCGTTGAACAGGCTCGACTTGGGGCCAAGACGGGCTTTCAACAGATTCGGCGGTGTGATGTTCTGCGAAGGTTTCACACTCGTCATCTGAGACCATCCTTTGACGGTTGCAACGCACCGCCCACTGTTGACCTGCACGACCCATAAACCCGTCGGCCGCGTTGTGAAGGGACCCTAATCAAATTCCGTTTAAAAATAAGTAATCTGGAGTAGGGCCCCGGGCTTAAGCAGAAAATTGTTCCGCGAGCACTTTCTCTTCGAAGCTTCGGCCGGCGTCAAATAACATGGTTAAACTTATGTCCCTGTTTTCGGAGATGTGAACTTCAGTCACATCTCGAACTTCAAAACTGTCAGCCACCGCGCTGACTGGCCGCTTGTCCGCCTCCAGGACCTCCACTGTGACCCGAGCTGTGTGCGGAAGGAGGGCGCCCCGCCAACGTCTTGGTCGAAACGCGCTGATGGGTGTGAGCGCCATGATCTGGGCGGTCAGGGGAATGATCGGACCGTGGGCCGATAGATTGTAGGCGGTGGAACCGGCGGGCGTAGCGACGAGCACGCCGTCGCAGACCAACTCCTCCATCCGCACCTTTCCGTCGATCGACAGGCGAAGTTTCGCCGTCTGTCGGGTTTGCCGCAGCATAGAGACTTCGTTGATCGCCAGGGCGTGTCGGTTCCGCCTTTGCGCATCGATGACGGTCATGGAGAGGGGGTGAATGACGGCGCGCTCCGCAGACCGAATGCGTTCAGCCAGCCCGTCCTCGTTGTACTCGTTCATGAGAAAGCCGAGGGACCCGCGGTTCATCCCATAGATCGGGCAGGGGGCGCGCAATGTGCGGTGCAACGTCTCGAGCATGAAGCCGTCGCCGCCCAGCGCGACGATGACCTGCGCTTCTTCCACCGGACATTCGCCATATCTCTCGATAAGGCGTTGTTTTGCCTCTGCAGCTTCCGACCGGTCGCTTGCGAAGAAACTGATTCGGTCGATGGAGTGAACGTTCGGCACGTGGGTGTGTCTGTAAACGGGGTCAGATGAGGCGGTGTTTCCTCATCCGCGTCAAGTGGCCGCCGCCTTCAAACGCATGGCGCGTTCGTTCAGCAAAAGCGCTGCTTGGCTGGGCTCGACGCGAAACGCGTTTGCGGTTTCCTGCGCGTAAAGATCTCCGCAGCCGGAGCGGCGGCCCTGCAGCTCTGACACCATCCTTTGGACCGTCGGGAATACGCTGCGGTCGATGTCCACCGATGCGCAGGCGAGGGCCAGCAAGTCCGGGCGTCCGCTATCGACCACGATATCGATGACATGTCTCGGATAGCCGCCGATCCGAGCCAGCGCCGCCTTGAACAGGGACAGCTTTCGTTCGCGCAGGGCGCGCATCAAGTAGCCCGGCTTGAGTTGGCCCGCGGCGTCGAGCTTGATGATCAACTGGTCTTCAAGCGCGATGTCGACAGTTTCAGCGTCCTTGTCCGGCGCGCGAACCTCGAAGGGAGCTCCGGCGCGGTGGCTGTGGACGACGTCATCGATGGCCGCGTGCAGGCTGGCTTCATCCACCCGGAACCGCGTTGCGATGGCCCGTCGGAGTGCGTCTCCCACCCAGGCATAGAGAAGATAGGCCAGATCAACAGTC
>CAIUZX010000309.1 GCA_903903715.1 uncultured Caulobacterales bacterium | reverse complement strand
GGGTGGCGACGGCGAGGCTGTGGGCCGTGGCGATGGCGGCGATGTAGCCGTCGGCGGTGCTGATCGCCTTGCCGAGGGACCGGGCCCGCGCGCGGAGCTCGCCATAGGCCTCGGCGGCGGCGCGGTCAAAACTGAGGATCCGGCCGTCGAACAGGGGCGTGATCTCCTCGTCCAGCGCGCGGCGAAGACGCGTCCGCCGCTCACCCGTCGGCATGGCCGCGATCCCGAAGGCGATCTCTGCGAGGGTGATGGTGGAGAGGAACAGGGTCTCGAGGGCCTGAGCATCCAGCCAGGCCTTCACCTTCGGGTCGCCCCCGGGCTTCAGGGCCTCGGAGATGATGTTGGTGTCGAGGAGGATCACTCAAGACCCACTGGCTCGGACGGCGTCCGGTCGCGCAGGTCGTCGAGCAGGCTTGCGTCCTCCGCCGTCAGGCCTGCCGCCGCGCCGAGGCTGGACAAAAGGGTCCCCAACCGCACCCGCCCCGCCGGGCGCACGGCGAGGTCGAGGATGCGGCGGATCTCGGCCTCCGTACTGTGGCCGTGCGCCGCCGCCTGCGCCTTGAGGGCGCGGTGCGTTTCGGCGGAAAGGGTGCGGATGGTCACGGCGGGCATGCGAGGGCTCCACTCACCGCTAAATGATATCATTTCTCCATTATGATATCAAGTCGCCGCCCTTACGCGTTGATCTTGATCTTCTCAATAAAGTGCAGGGTCTCCTGCGGCGTGGGGGGGGAGACCTTGATGTCCACGGTCACCTTGTGGATCGCCGCCGGATAGGGGTTCGGGCCGGTGTAGGCGTTCGAGACCTGACCGCCGGGGTCGCGGCCGATGGCGAAGCCGTCATAGCTCGCGGTCGAGAGGATATGGGCGAAGACGTGCTCGGCCCGCTGCTCGCCGTTGACGAACAGGCGCCCGGAGCCCTCGAAGGGCCGGATCTTCATCGCCTGCTGGTACTTCACCACCACCTTGCCGGCGGGGACGGGGCCGCCGTCGATCCGCTCCCGCCAGGGGACGAGGCTGGACTCGTAATAGATCCGACCGTCCTTGAGGTAGAGGCTGTAGCCCGCAGGCGTCGAGCCGTGGGAGACCAGCACGCCGTCCTTCACGTCATGCGGCCGCTCGAAGGTCACCTCGATCACGTGGTCCTGTCCGCAGACCAGCGGCGCGACGTCGGTTGAGATCACCTCTACCGGGGGATGGAACTCCCAGTGCGGGCGCATGGTCTTGAGGCGCTGCTGCATCATCTTGATGACGAGGTTGCGGTCATCCAGCGGCAGGACGTTGTAGCGCGTCGCCGCGGCGTTCCACTTGTCCAGCAACGCCTTGGCGACGTCGGGCTTCTTGTCCGAGATGTCGTGCATCTCCGTCGGGTCAGTGGGGATGTGATAGAGCGACCAGTGGTCGTCCTCGAACTTCTGCCCGCGCTTGTGATTGGCGACGAGGCGGTATTCCCCGTCCTGATAGGCGCGAAAGCCGCCGAGCTCATAGTATTGCTCGGTGCGGGTGGGGGCCTTGGGGGAGGCGAAGGTCGCCAGCGCGCTCGCCCCCTCCAGCGGCTTTTGCGGCAGGCCGCGGAAATACTGGGCGCGCTTCACGCCGCAGGCCTCCAGCACCGT
>CAIUZX010000308.1 GCA_903903715.1 uncultured Caulobacterales bacterium | reverse complement strand
GGAGATGTTGAGCCGCCTCGAAGCGCCGCTCGAGGCCGTCGCCTGACAGGCACCCGCCTCGTCGGCGCCGTTAAGGGAAACTGGCGCACTTCGCTGAGGGTCTATAAGGTTGAGGGTGTTTTTGACCTCCAAACCAAGGCCCTGACCACATGCGCGAAGCCGTCATCGTCTCCTATGCCCGCACCGGGCTCGCCAAATCCATCAGAGGCGGCTTCAACAACACTCACGGCGCGGCAATGGCCGGTCATGCGATCAAGCACGCCATCGCACGCTCGGGTATTGACGCCGCTGAAGTCGAGGACGTGGTCTTGGGCAGCGGCAACCCCGAAGGGGCGACCGGGCATAATGTCGGACGAAACGCCGCACTTTACGCCGGCTGCCCGGTCACCACGTCGGGCATGCAGGTTGGGCGCTTCTGCTCGTCCGGCCTCAACGCCATCGCGGTCGCTGCGAACTACATCAAGGCGGACGGCGCGACGGTCGCCATCGGCGCAGGCGTGGAGTCCATCTCCCTCGTCCAGATGGGCGGGCACATGAACACTTATTTCTATACCGAAGATCAGCTCATGCAGACGCATCCGGCCCTGTGGATGCCCATGATCGACACCGCCGACATCGTGGCGGAACGCTACAATATCAGCCGTGAGGCCCAGGACGCCTATGCGCTGCGCTCCCAGCAGCTATACGCCAAGGCTCAGGCGGACGGTCGCATCGCCGAAGAAATCGCCGCCATGCCGACCAAGATGAAGAAAGTCGACAAGGCGACCGGTCAGGAATCGATCGTCGACTACGTGGTGGACAAGGATGAGTGCAATCGTCCTGAGACCACGCTGGAGGGCTTGTCCGGCCTCAATCCGGTCAAGGGCCCCGGAAAGTACGTGACGGCCGGAAACGCAAGCCAGCTGGCGGACGGCGGCGCAGCGGTCGTGCTGATGGAGCGCAAGGAGGCCGAACGCCGCGGCCTGACGCCGCTCGGCGCCTTCCGGGGCTTCGCCGTCGCCGGCTGCGAGCCGGACGAAATGGGCATCGGTCCGGTATTCGCCGTACCTCGGCTTCTGGCCCGTCATGGGCTGAAGGTCGAGGACATCGATCTTTGGGAGCTGAACGAAGCCTTCGCGAGCCAGTGCCTCTATTCCCGCGACAGGCTCGGGATCGACCCCGACAAGTACAATGTGAACGGCGGCTCCATATCTATCGGTCACCCCTACGGCATGACGGGCGCCCGTTGCGCAGGTACGCTCTTGATGGAAGGCAAGCGTCGCGGGGCGAAGCTGGGCGTGGTGACCATGTGCATCGGCGGCGGCATGGGCGCGGCTGGCCTGTTCGAGATCTATTAACGATTAGCTCTAGCGAAATTCTAACCGAAATCTGGCTCTATCCAACGACACGTCCAAACGGGCGGGTCGTTGGAGGGACGCCGTCCTCTGGGCTCCCTCGATCGATCGTCAGTCCGCGTTCTAAGAAGCGAACTGGAACGTGACACGAAGGGTAGCCGAAGGGGAGCTAGGGCGTGACACCAGACGAATTTCTCGAACTTCACAGACAACTCGCGGCGGATCTGGCGGAAGCGGCGAAGACCGGCGACCGCGTCGACGCCTTTGCGATTGCGCGGCCTCTGCGATGCGAGATGGGCCATTGGCTGCATCACGAGGCCCAAGACGTGATTGGAGACGGCGCCCTCTATCACGAGGCCGTCGAGCGACATAACGAGTTCCACAAATCCGCCGAGTTCGTCGCCAAGGCGGTCAACTTGCGCAGCAGTGACGTGTCGCGGATGCTGGCCCGGGGCTCCACCTTCGCCATTGCGTTGAATGGGTTGGAGATGCTGACGATGAAGCTTAACCGCGCCATGGCGGACAAGGCGGCTTAAGGTGACAGCAGAGCGCCGGTTTGGCGCTCTGCTTCATCCTCGTTTGGTCAACGGGCTGAACGATCCCCGCTCTCGCAGCGTCAGATCATCGTGACGACGACCTTGCCTTGCGCCTTGCGGCTCGACAGCTGTCGGATCGCCTCTCCGGCCTGCGCCATCGGGAAGCAGGCCGATACGTGGGGCCGGATCTTTCCGGCGGTGTACAGCGCGAGCAGTTCCTTCACATTCTCAGCGTTCTCAGAGGGATTCCGCGCGGTAAAGGCGCCCCAGAAGACGCCAACGATCTGGCAGGACTTGAGCAGGGTGAGGTTCAGCGGGATTTTGGGAATGCCTGCAGGGAAGCCGATGACCAGGAACCGCCCTTCCCAGCCGATCGCCCGAAGCGCAGCTTCAGCGTAGTCGCCGCCCACGGCGTCATAGATGACATCGGCGCCGGTCGGACCGCAGGCTTGCTTGAACATTTCGGCAAGCGCCTTTTGACCATCGCGGTCGAAGGGTCCGGTCGGATAGACGACGCCGGAATCTGCGCCATGCTGGATAGCGAGATCAACCTTCTCCTGGCTGGACGCCGCCGCCACGACCTTCGCTCCAGTGGCTTTTGCGAGCTCCACAGCCGCAAGGCCGACCCCACCGGCTGCGCCGAGGACCAAGACGGTTTCGCCCGCCTTCAGATGCGCCCTCTGCTTCAAGGCGTAATGGCTGGTGCCATATGTGAGAATGAAGGCCGACGCCTCGTCGAAGGGCAT
>CAIUZX010000307.1 GCA_903903715.1 uncultured Caulobacterales bacterium | reverse complement strand
GCCAAAAGCAAAAGGACCCGCCATGACCGCCGCCGCCCCCCGCCACCAGACTCTGCTGATCGTCGACTTCGGCAGCCAGGTGACCCAGCTCATCGCCCGCCGGGTGCGCGAGAGCGGCGTCTATTGCGAGATCCACCCCTACGACAAGGTCGGCGCGGACTTCCTCGCCCGCTTCAAACCCGCCGCCGTGATCCTGTCCGGCGGTCCGGCCAGCGTGCATGAGGCGGAAAGCCCCGCCGTCGACACCGCCGTCTTCGACATCGGCGTGCCGGTCCTGGGCATCTGCTATGGCGAGCAGACCCTGTGCGAAGAGCTGGGCGGCAAGGTGGTGGCGGGAACGACGCGGGAGTTCGGTCGGGCGGAGATCGAGATCGTGCGGGAATGTCCACTTCTGGCAGGTCTGGGCGGCGTCGGTCATCGCGAAACCGTGTGGGTGAGCCATGGGGACAAGATCGTCGCGTTGCCGGAAGGGTTCGAGCCGGTCGCCGTGTCCGAAGGCTCACCCTACGCGGTGATCGCCGATGAGGCGCGCAAGATCTATGGCGTGCAGTTCCACCCGGAGGTCGCCCACACCCCGAGAGGCGCGCAGATCCTGAAGAACTTCACCCACGGCATTGCGGGCCTTTCCGGCGACTGGACCATGGCCGCCTTCCGGCACGAGGCGGTCGCCCGTATCCGCGCGCAGGTGGGCGCCGGTCGCGTGATCTGCGGCCTCTCGGGCGGCGTGGACTCATCCGTCGCCGCGGTCCTGATCCACGAGGCGATCGGCGAGCAGCTCACTTGCGTCTTCGTCGACACGGGCCTCATGCGCGCCAACGAGGCCGCCGAGGTCGTGACCCTGTTCCGCGACCACTACAACATCCCCCTCGTCCACGTGGACGCGGGCGACACCTTCCTCAACGCGCTTGACGGCGTCAGCGACCCGGAGACCAAGCGCAAGACCATCGGGCGCCTGTTCATCGAGATCTTCGACGCCGAAGCCGCCAAGATCGGCGGGGCGGAGTTCCTGGCTCAGGGCACCCTCTATCCCGACGTGGTCGAGAGCGTGTCGGCGCGGGGCGGCCCTTCGGCGGTGATCAAGAGCCACCACAATGTCGGCGGCCTGCCCGAGCGGATGAAGATGAAGCTGGTCGAGCCGCTGCGGGAGCTGTTCAAGGACGAAGTAAGGGCGCTTGGCCGCGAGCTTGGCCTGCCCGCCGCCTTCGTCGGTCGTCACCCGTTCCCGGGACCCGGCCTCGCCATCCGCATCCCCGGCGAGATCACCCGTGAGGCCGTCTCCATCCTGCAGAAGGCCGACTTGATCTGGCTGGACGAGATCCGCCGCGCGGGCCTCTACGACATCATCTGGCAGGCCTTTGCGGTGCTGTTGCCGGTCAAGACCGTCGGCGTCATGGGCGACGCCCGCACCTATGAGCGGGTGCTGGCCTTGCGCGCCGTCACCTCCACCGACGGGATGACGGCGGACTTCTACGAGTTCCCCTGGGACGTGCTCGGCCGCGCCGCCACCCGCATCGTCAACGAGGTCAAGGGCGTCAACCGCGTCGTCTACGACGTGACCTCCAAGCCCCCCGGCACAATTGAGTGGGAGT
>CAIUZX010000306.1 GCA_903903715.1 uncultured Caulobacterales bacterium | reverse complement strand
GGGCCCTTGGCGCCGTTGCTGGGCGCCTGGCGCAGCTCGTCCGATGCGGCGCTCTGCGTTCGCACCTTCAGGCCCTTCGGAAAGGGTTGGGTCGAGCTTGACGCCCGATGGGAGATGGAAGGCCGCGGCGAGTATCGGGAAATCGCTCTTCTGGGGGCGATGGAGGACGCAACGCTCGGCTTCTATTCCTTCACCTCGGACGGCAAGCGCTCGCAGGGGCGGCGGTCGGACGCGGCCGACATCCATCCTCAGGCCCTGGCCTTCGAAGCGACCATGCCCGCCGGCGTGGCGAGAATGATCTACTGGCCGAAGGAGGACGGCGACGGCTTCCATTTCGCGGTCGAGAGCCAGACGAAGAAGGGCTGGAACCGGTTCCTGCAGCAGGACTACCGGCCAATGACACCCTCAGAGGCGTAAGCCCCCTCAGAACGTCTGGCGCCACCGGATATAGACGCGCGGCGGCCAGGTCACCTGATAATTCTCCACGAACAGCACCGGCGAGGTGTTGCGCGGGCCCGTCCAGTCGGTGCGGGTGCGGCCCCGCTCCCGGCCGAGGATGTTGTCGATCTCGAAGTGCAGCACCCCCGTCTTGGTCGGGCGCACTTCCCACGTAAAGGTCGCGTCGACGCCGTAGGTCTCCTGGCGCACCTCGTCGATACGGAAGGACGGGATGTGCTGGCTGGTGGTCAAACTGACGATCCAGACGGAATTGAGCCTGGGCACATCGTTCTGCAGGCTGAACTGCACGGAGTAGGGGCTGTCGAGGGAAATGGCGCGCTTGCGCCCCGTGGTCGGGTCGGTGACCTGGCTGTGGATCCAGGTGCCGTCCGCCTTGAACTGGCCGCCGTTCATGCCGATCAAGCCCAGCGGCGCGGTCAGGGACAGGATCGCGGTGTCGCGCTGGCCGTCGCCGATATTGCCCGGGGCGTTGACCCCGTCGATGGGCACGACGTCGAGGGCGTCCTGGATTTCGGCATGTCGCAGGGTCAGGGCGACCGAACCGTCGCCGAGGATCTTGCGCTCATAGGTCCCTTCCGCCCGCCACTCCTGTTGGGGCTTCAGGTTCGCGTTGCCGCCGTTGACCTGTCGCGAGACCAGATTGGCCGACGCGGCGAAATCATTGAAGTTGAGCTGCCCGACCACCCGCTCGATCGAGGTGCGGATCTGATCCACATCGTTCGGCGACCAGGTCAGGGCGATCCTCGGCTTGGGGTAGACAAAGTCCGCCGACAGTCCGCTGTCGCCGGTCTGCGAGATCCGCGACGCCTCGATCCGCGCCCCCGCCTCGACCAGCAGCTTCGGCGTCGCCTGCCATGAGATCGTGGTGAAGGCCTCGCCGCGCAGCTCCTCCACCCGGATATTATCCGACGGCAGAGGGATGGCGATCCCGTCCTGGCTGAACTTCGCCGCGCCGGAGAGGAAGTTGAACACCGCCTCGCCCCCCGCTTCGATCGTCATATTAGCGTGCGGGGTCCATTTCAGTTCGACCCGGCCTATGCTCTCGCCCGTGCGCACGACCTGGAGATAGATCTGCCGCACCCCCTCCGTCAGCGTGCTGGAGTTGAACTCGTCGGTCTCCAGCGTCTGCAGGCCGATCACCTTCAGCTCGAACTTTTTGGAGATCGGCAGAACATAGTCGGCGCCCAGCTCACCCTTGCGGGTGCGGACCTGCAGGTGGGCGTTGTCGAAGCGCGGCGTGCTGGATCGCGAGGGATCGGTGACGTCGTCGCCCTCCGTTTCGCGATAGGTGTCGTAGTTGAGCGAGAGGTTCACGTGCACGAAGCCCTTGCCCACCGGCGCCTCAAGCCCGTTGCGGATCTGAAAGCCCTTGTCGGTCGACACGTCTGACACCTGCGCGCGGGTGCTGACCGGGCTTGGCAGGAAGGTCCGCACCGTCGCCGAGCCGTCCCCCGAGGAGTCGGACTGCTGGCTGAAGATGGCCAGAGAGCCCGTCAGGCGCAGGTCGCCGTCCTTGCGGTCCACCTCGAAGCGGGCGTTGGGGGCGAGCTTGAGGTTGGCGAAGGCGCGCGTGCCCAACGCGACGGCCATGGTCGTCTGGGCGGCGGTCTTCAGCACGACATTGGCGACCACCGAGTGGTTCATCATGTCGATCCCCGGCGCGCCGCCGCGGATCACATCGATGCGCGCCACCCGGCTCACCGGAATGCGGTTCAGGGCGTCGTGCAGGCTGTCGGTCTTGGTGGAGGCGCGCTGTCCGTCGATCAGCACGTTGCCCGCTGCGCCCGCAAAGCCGCGCACGCCCTGGCCGTCGTCGAGGGTGAAGCCCGGCAGGCGACTGACCATGTCGTAGGCGGTGTTCACCTGCGCCGCGGCGAAGGCGTCCGCGCGATAGGAGGTCACGCCTGAGGCGGCGCCTCCCGTGGTCGGCGCCAACGTCGACGGCGTCTCGGCCGGCGCGACGACAGCAGCTGGCTCCGCCATCGGCAATCCAAACATCACGTCCCCCACGCGCTACGAGCGATAACGTAGCTGTAATTCAACCTGCGACTAAAGATAGAATATTGTCACACCGTCCAGATAGGACGGAGTCAGACGGCGGCGCCGCCGACCGTCAGACCGCTCAACCTGAGCGAGGGTTGGCCGACCCCCACCGGCACACCCTGCCCCGACTTTCCGCACACACCGATTCCGGGGTCGAAGTCAAAATCGTCGCCGATATGGGTGATGCGGGTCAGAGCGGTGGGCCCATCGCCGATCAGGCTCGCGCCTTTCACCGGGGCGGTGATCCTGCCGTTCTCGATCAGATAGGCCTCCGTGCAGCGGAACACGAACTTACCGTTGGTGATGTCCACCTGACCGCCGCCGAGATTGGCGCAGTAGAGGCCCCGCTTAACCCCTTCGATCATCTCCGCCTTGGGGGTGGAGCCGGCCAGCATGCCAGTATTGGTCATGCGCGGCATGGGGATGTGGGCATAGGACTCCCGCCGCCCGTTGCCTGTCGGCGCCAGCCCCATCAGCCGCGCGCTCATCCGGTCGTGCATGTAGCCGACCAGGATCCCGTCCTCGATCAGCACCGTTCGCTCGGTCGGCGTGCCCTCGTCATCGATGGTGAGGGAGCCGCGCCGCCCCGCAATGGCGCCGTCGTCGAAGATGGTCACCCCCGGCGCCGCCACCCGCTCCCTGATACGACCGGAGAAGGCCGAAATCCCCTTGCGGTTGAAATCGCCTTCCAGCCCGTGGCCGACCGCCTCGTGCAGCAGGACGCCGTTCCAGCCGGGGCCGAGCACCACGTCCATCTCGCCGGCCGGGCAGTCGACGGCGTCGAGATTGACCAGCGCCTGCCGCAGCGCCTCGTCCACCTGCCCACGCCAGGCGTCCGGATGGATCCAGGCGTCGAACGCCGCGCGGCCGCCCGCCCCGGAGCCGCCGGTCTCGCGACGACCGTCCTTTTCCACGGTGATCGACACGTTCAGGCGCGCCAGAGGCCGGTTGTCCGTCAAGCGCCGTCCGTCCGCGCGGAGGATCTCCACCTGCCGCCGTTCG
The DNA here is from genome assembly GCA_903903715.1 of uncultured Caulobacterales bacterium. Lineage (GTDB taxonomy): Bacteria > Pseudomonadota > Alphaproteobacteria > Caulobacterales > Caulobacteraceae > CAIMFV01. The sequence continues at coordinate 132 of CAIUZX010000306.1, read as the reverse complement.
CCGGCGAGGCTGACGCTGACCTGCACCACGCGAGGGTCGCGGGCGCGGGCGAAGGCGTCGATCTCCTGCAACAGGTCGGTCTTGGCGGAGAAGGCGAGCCCCCCCACGGGGTCGGCGTCGTCATAGAGCTTG
>CAIUZX010000305.1 GCA_903903715.1 uncultured Caulobacterales bacterium | reverse complement strand
GTCGGCAACCCGTTCCTGCTGGGCGGCACGGCCACCGCCGGCATCGTGTCCGCCTATGGACGCGACATCGGAGACAGCTTCGTCGACTACCTGCAGATCGATGCGCCGATCAACCGCGGCAACTCGGGCGGCCCGACCTTCGACATCTATGGACGTGTGATTGGCGTGAACACGGCCATCTTCTCGCCCTCCGGCGGATCGGTCGGCATCGGCTTCGCCATCCCCGCGGAACTCGCGGAGAAGATCACGAAGTCGCTGATGGCCGGCCAGCCGGTCGTGCGCGGTTATCTCGGCGTCGCCGTCTATGATCTGGCCAAGGAAGCGGCTGAAAGCCTCGGCATTCCGGCGAACCGCGGGGTCCTTGTCGGCGACGTGACCGCCGGCGGGCCCGCCGCCAAGGCCGGCGTGCAGAACGGCGACATCATCCTGTCCGTCAACGGAAAGTCTCTCGCCAACCGCAGCGCGCTGACGCGGGCTGTGGCGATGACCTCGCCCGGCGGCGCGCTGAATATCGAAGTGTGGCGCAACGGCAAGACCCTCTCGCTGGTCGCCAAGGCGGGCACCCGACCCTCGGAGACGGCCCTGCTGGCCCGGCGCAATGGCGGCGAAGACACGCCGGACGGCCCGGAAGCGCCGGACGTCGGCAAGCCCGGCGCCCTTGGTCTGGCCGTCGCGCCCATCACGGATGGGGCGCGCCGCAAGTACGATCTGAAGGCCGGTGTCCAAGGCGTCGTTGTGACCGGCGTGGCTGACGAAAGCGATGCTGCTCGCAAGGGACTGCGTCCGGGCGACGTCGTCGTCAGCGCCAACCAGAAGCCGGTCTCGACCCCGGCGGATCTGGCGGCGGTCGCTGTTGAAGCCAAGAAGGCGGGCCGGTCAACGGTGCTCCTGTTCGTCGCCCGCGGGCCGCAGACCCAGCCTGTCGTGCTCAAGCTTGAAAAATAACGCAAAGCGCCGGACCCTGACGGTCCGGCGCCGCCCGTTCCTGCAAGAGGGGGCAGGCGCCTAAGCTTCTGGGGGACACGCATGCGCATCCTGATCATGGAGGACGACGTCAGCGCCGCCGAGGCCATCATTAAGGGTCTCGCGGATGCAGGTCACGAGGCGACACATGCGCCGGATGGCGAAGCGGGGCTCGAGGCGGCGCGGGGCGGCGGGTTCGACGTTCTGGTGGTCGACCGCATGATGCCCAAGGTGGACGGCCTGACGGCGGTCTCCTCCCTGCGACGGGAGGGCGATTCCACGCCTGTCCTGTTTCTCTCGGCTCTGGGGGAGATCGATGATCGGGTCACGGGCCTGAAAGCCGGGGGTGACGACTATCTGGTCAAGCCCTTCGCCTTCGCTGAGCTGATCGCCCGCGTCGAAGCCTTGTGCCGCCGCAAGGACACGGGCGGCCAGGCCACCCTTTTGAAGGTCGGCGATCTGGAGCTTGACCTGATTGCGCGCACCGTACACCGGGCCGGGGTCGAGATCGATCTTCAGCCTCGGGAGTTTCAGCTTCTCGAGTTCCTGATGCGCCACGCCGGACGTTCCGTCACGAGGACGATGCTGCTGGAAAAAGTCTGGGAATACCATTTCGATCCCCAGACCAATGTCATCGACGTGCACATCTCCCGGCTGAGATCCAAGATCGACAAGGGTTTTGATCGCCCCATGCTGCAGACGGTGCGCGGGGCGGGCTACCGCCTGGACGCGTGACCTTGTCGGCTGTTCGGGCAAGGGTGGTCCATGCGACTGCCTGACCTTGTCCGCACAACATCCTTTCGGCTCACCCTATTGTCGCTCGCCCTGTTCGCGGCGGCGGCGGCGGCGTTCCTGTTCTACATCTACATCGCCACCGCCGGGGAAGTGACCCAGCGCGCGGACGAGGAAGTCGGCCGCGAGATCAGTTCCCTCGAGACCGTCTACGCGCGGGCGGGGCAGTCGGGAGTCAATCAGGCGCTCATCGAGCGCACCTTCGGCGAGCGGCCGTTCTTCTACCTTCTGATGGACGCCGCCGCCAAACCGATCAGCGGCAACATCGCCGCGACGCCGGTGGAGCCGGCGACCAGCGAGGCGCGCTCCAGCTTTCGCGTGACAGAGACGGATCCGGATGGCGCGATCCGCCGCCGCGCGGCCTGGGGACGTCAGGTTCGACTGCCCAAGGGAGAGCTTCTGTTCGTCGGCGTCGACATCGCCGAGGGGCAGGGTTACGTGCTCCGGATCATCCGGGCGACCTGGGGCGCCGGGGTGCTGGTGTTGATCCTGGGGCTCGCCGCCGGTTTGCTGGTGAGCCGCAACGTGTCGCGCAGCCTGCTGGGTCTAAAACGCGCCGTGGCCGCGGTCGAGGCGGGCGATCTGCATGCGCGGGCGCCCGTCCGCGGGGTGGGCGATGAATATGACGAGCTGGCGACGGGGATGAACGCCATGCTCGACCGGGTGGAGCGGCTGATGGGCGGCCTTAGGCATGCCGGCGACGCCATCGCCCACGACCTGAGATCGCCGCTCACCCGTCTGCGGTCTCGTCTTGAGGCGGCCCTGATCGAGGTGGACAACGGCCGGGCCGACCCGACCGAAAGTCTGATCCAGGCGCTGGAGGACACCGACGGCGTGCTCAAGACCTTCAATGCGGTCCTCGCCATTTCAAGGCTGCAGGCGGCTGGACAGGTGCCGAACCCGCAACTGTTCGACCCTGCGGAGCTGTGTTCGGGGCTGGCGGAGCTCTACGGACCGTTGTGCGAAGACAAGGGCCTCGCCTTTTCCGCCGAGTTCTCGAAAGGACTGCAGGTGCGCGGCGACCGGGACTTCGCCGGTCAGGCGATGGCCAATCTGCTCGACAATGCGATCAAGTACACGCCCCCCGGCGGCGCCGTGATGCTGCGGGTGCGCCGGCGTTCGTCCGGAGAAGTGGAGTGTTCGGTCACGGACACGGGCCCAGGCGTGCCGTTCGAGGATCGCGTGAGGATCGTGCAGAGGTTCATACGTCTGGAGAACAGCCGCACGCAGCCCGGCACGGGCCTTGGTCTGTCGTTGGTTCAGGCGGTGGCCGAAGCGCATGGCGGGAGACTGGACATCGACGACGGTCCGGGTCTCGTTCAAGAGGGGGCGACGCAGGGGGCTGGGCCCGGCTTGCGCACAGCGCTCGTCTTTCCCGAGCCCGCCGCAGCCTGACGTCTTGCGATCAGGCGCTCAGCCGGTCGGACACGTCCGACAGGTCGTCGCCCCGAAACGCCGCCGCGACAGCGTCCAGCAACACGATCGCCCGGACCGGCTTGGTGATATGGCCATCCGCGCCAGCGGCGAGGGATTCGGTCACGTGTTCCTGCAGCGCATTCGCGGACAGGGTCAGGATGGGCGTCCGCCGGCGTCCCCTGACGGTCTCCTGCTGGCGAATGGCGCGGATGGCGGACAGCCCGTCCATCACCGGCATCTGAATGTCCATGAGAATCAGCGCGAATTCCTGCGAGGCGGCGGCGGCGACGGCCTCGGCGCCGTTCTCGACGGTCGTGAGATCGGCGTTGACCTGACCCAGGATGAGCTCCACCACCTTGCGGTTGGCGGGGTGGTCTTCCGCCACGAGGATCCGCGCACGTTCGGGGGGCGTGTTCTGGTCGTTCAGCTCATCGAGCGCGCCCGAGGTCGACAGCCGCTTGCGTTCGGCTTGCGGCAGATCCACCGTGAAGGTGAAGATCGACCCACCGCCGGGATTTGGCGCCGCGTCCACGATCCCGTTCATCTGCTCGGCCAAAGCGCGGCAGATCGGCAGGCCAAGACCCGTTCCGCCATATTTACGCGTAATGGAGCTGTCCGCCTGCTCGAAACGCTGGAACAGCCGTTCTTTCGCCTCGGGATCGAACCCGATGCCGGTGTCGATGACGGAAAAGGTCAGTCTGGTTTTGTCGGAGCCCGGCGCAGGCTCGGTCTTCACCGTGAGTTCGACAGAGCCCTGGTGCGTGAACTTGACTGCGTTCGACAGGAAATTCGACAGGATTTGCCTCAGGCGAACAATGTCGCCCAGATAGCAGCCCAGGGCGTCGAGATCCGGGACGAAATCAAACTGGACGCCCTTTTCCCGGGCTCTGGGCTCGAACAGCGCCGTCACACCGACCAGCAATTCCATCAGTTCGAACGGTTCGATCGCGAGTTCGCTGCGGCCGGATTCGACCCGCGCCAGATCCAGGATGTCGGTCAACAGCCGCTCGAGCGCGCCTGCGGAACTCTCAATCAGCCGGACCATGTCCTTTTGCCGAAGGTCGAGCTTGGTCCGCGCCAGGGCGCCGGCGACGCCCAGAACGCCATTGAGCGGCGTGCGGATCTCATGGCTCATGTTGGCCAGAAACTCCGTCTTCGCGCGACTGGACGCCTCGGCCTGATCCCGAGCATCCGCCATGGCCTGGGAGGCTTCATGCTCCAGCGTGATGTCCCGGATCACGCCCAGGATCCGCTCCGGGGCGCCATCTTCGTCAAAGTGGATGTCACTGGTGCAGGACAACCAGATGTCCCGGCCCGAACGTTCAAGGCGATAGCTGGTCTGGAACTGTCGCTCCGTAGACTTCAGCGCTTTCTTCCACTCTCGAAGCACGCGGGGGGTGTCCTTGGGGTGGACGCCGCGCAACACGTCGAGGGGCGACTTTGCAATCTTGCCGTCACTGTCGGCGATGAGGTGCGCGGCGCCGAGCTGGAAGAGCCGGCCCGAGGGCAGGTGCAGGTCGAACACCACCATGTCTGCCATCTCGACCGCGAGCTTCAACCGCTGCTCCGAGCGTTCGGCGGCCCGCAGGGATTGCAACATGTCGGAGATATTGTGAGCGAGCAGAATGAAACCCGCAGGCTCTCCGTTCAGGGACGTCCACGGCGCGACCTCCGCCCGAATGCAGCGCACCACGCCTGATCGGTCGGTCAGTTCGACCGACTCGTTCCGGAGCACTTCTCCCGCCAGGCACCGGCGGAAGAGCTGCGCCCAGACGTGCGAACTTCCCGGAAAGACGTCTTCGAGGGGGCGGTCGATCAGACGGGTGTCACCCTCGCCCATGTCGAGACGCCAGCGGGGACTCACCTGGACGAAGCGGCGGTCCCGATCGATCAGCGCGACCGACACCGGCGCGCTTTCGATGAAGCGCTCCATCATGTGATCGACCGTGTCGTTGGCCTTGCCGATCTTCCGGAGCGCCATCACCTCACGCCGCAACTCGAAATGCTGCGCAGCGGTTTCCGCCAACTCGATCAGGATCGCCTGATCCCTCGCTGAGAACCGATGAACCGACTTGTAGGTCACGCCGACGGTTCCGACACGGATGCCGTCCGCGAGGATGATCGGCGCAGCGGCGTAGGCGCGGGGGGCGGTCCTAGCTTTCGCGAGCGCGCTGGACTTGAACCGCGGGTCGGACCTCAGATCATTGATGCAGAGCGTGTCGTCAGACTCGACCGTGTAGTGGCAAAACGAATCGCCCTCGAGGGCGCGTTCAGCCGGATCGGACAGGCCCTTTCGCCAGGCGCCGTCCTCCACTGGAAAATTCACGAAGCCGAGATCCGCGCCGAGCGCGAACTTCGCCATGCGAGCTATCGGATCCAGCGCCTTGTCTTCAGCTGCTGCGCCAAGCCCAATCTCGTCCAGCGCGCGAAGGCGAGGCGCCATCCCGGGACGATCAAGGCGAATTTGACGGTTTTCCGGCTCATTCATCACCCGACTATGCCGCATAGTCGTTAAATAAATGTAGTTAGGTCCGATGAAGCAATTATAGTGTATCCTACGTTAACAATCTTAGTTCCCGCAGCCGTTCATTCAAGTATTCGCGCGATGTAATTGGTGTCTCAAATAGATTTGGCCGATCTGTGCTTATGCAGGTGGGTAGCGTCTCTATGAGAAAATTCGGCGAAAAATGAAGAAAGAACGGCATCGAGTATCTTGAGATTGACCGACGAGCGGCGGACGGGTTGACGACGCGATGCGTCGTCGACGGCAAGGTGCGGTTGGTCAGCCGTTGCAGCATGTCGCCAATATTACAGACGATGGCCCCTTCCGGCGGCTGCACGTCGATCCAGCGACCGTCGCGATCCAGAATCTGCAGGCCCGCCTCTTCGGCCCCTAACAGAAGTGTGATCACGTTTATGTCTTCGTGTGCCCCAGCGCGCACGCCGACGGCGTCGGAATCGAGGGGTGGATAGTGCAGCAGGCGCAAAATGCTGTCGCCGTCCTTCACCGCCTCGACCAGCACCTCTTCGGGCTGACCCAGCCTACGTGCGACCGCCCGAAGGAGCCGCGCGCCCAACTGATCGAAGGACGCAAACAGGGTCTGCATGCTGGGTTTGAAGTCCGCAACCTCTTCCGGCCAGAGATTCGCAGGCATGACGGCGGCGGCCGGATGCCCGGCCGGCATGTCGCGGCCCACGTGCCAGAACTCCTTCAGATCGGACAAGGTCTCTCCCTTCGCCGTCTCGACGCCGAAAGGGGTGTACCCGCGCTGGCCCGCGCCGCCTTCGACGCAGTAGCTGCGCTTGACGGCGTCGGGCAGGGCGAAGAAGTCCCGCGCCGCGCTGAGGGCGCCTGCGATTTCGGCTTCGGGCAGACCGTGGTCGGACACCACGGCGAAGCCGTAACGCTCGAAGGCCGCGCCCAGGGCGTCGCTGAACGCCGGAAAGTCGGCCGCGTACAGCGTCATGGAAATCGGTTCGAGGGTCATGGTCGGTGTGCGGCTGCCGGCGGGAATCGGGCGGACGTCAGTGTCCCGCCGACAGGGTTACCGGCCCCGCAGGACGCGGCGCAAGCCAAATTGAACAGGCCGAAATCAGCGCGCAGACCGACAGGGCCATGAACACCGAGTTGGTCGCCAGCATCACCGCCTGCTGCTGGGCGAGCTGGTCAAGGCTTTGCAGACTCTGTGCGGAGGTCAGGCCCCCTTGCTGCAGGGGATCGAGCGCACCGGAGGCGCTCATCCGTCCCGCAATTTCCACGCGCGTGTGCGATGAAGCGTTAGCCCAGCTCGTCGTGGTGAGAGACACGGCGAAGGCGCCGGCCGTGGTGCGCAGGAAGTTGAGTATGCCGGATCCCGACGCTGTCTCCGCAGGCCCGATCGCCCCGAGGCCGATGCTGTTGATCCCGATAAAGAAGAAGGGCACGCCGAAGCCCAGCACGATCTGCGGCGCGGTAATGGCCCAGTAGCCGGCGTCCGTATTGAGCTGGGCGCGCCAGAATAAGACGATAGAGATCAGGCTGACCCCGAAGAAGACGAGGCGCCGCGGATCGACGCGTCCGACCAAAGAGGCGACGATGGGGGACATGATTACCGCCAGCACGCCCTGGAAAGCCATGACCCGGCCGGACCAAAGGGCGCTGTAGCCCATACTGGTCTGCAGCCAGAGAGGGATCAGCACGACGGAAGCGAAGAAGGATCCATAGGTCAAAGCCATGACCAGACAGGCGACGGCGAAAGAGCGATTGGCGAACAGGCGCAGATTGACGATGGGGTCCTTCTGGGTCAGCTCCCAGATCAGGAAGCTGGCGAACCCGATGGCGGCGACGATGGCGAGGCCGACGATCAGGCTGGAATTGAACCAGTCCACCTCCTCGCCCTTGTCGAGCATGATCTGCAGCGCGCCGACCCACACGACCAGCAGGCCGAGCCCGACAAAGTCCACCGGCGCGCGCACGAGCTTGAGCTCGTAACGGGGCAGTAGACGGGTGGCGAGGGTGAAGATGAACAGTGCGACCGGTACATTGATGTAAAAGATCCACGGCCATCCGGCATTGTCGCAGATCGCGCCGCCCAACAACGGGCCGGCGATGGGTCCGACGACCGCGGTCATAGACCACAGCCCCATGGCCTGTCCGCGCCGCTCCGGCGGGAAGATGCGCAGCATCAGGGTCTGGGACAGGGGCATCATCGGGCCGCCGCTGAGGCCCTGCAGCACGCGGCAGACGACCAGCAGTCCGAAGGACGGCGCAAGGCCGCACAGCGCCGAACAGGCGCCGAAACTCAATACTGCTATTGTGAAGACGCGAACGGCCCCGAACCTCGCGGCCAGCCATCCGGTCAGCGGGACGGTGATCGCCTCCGCGACGGAGTAGGAGGTGATCACCCAAGTGCCTTCGCTGGGCGAAATCGCCAGACCGCCGGCGATGTTGGGCACCGAGACGTTGGCGATGGTCGTGTCGAGGATCGCCATGAAGTTGGCGAGGGCGAGCACCATCGCCGCCAGGACCAGCAAGGGTCCCGTCAGCGGGCGGACGTCATCGGAAGAGAAGGCCTGCGCCATCGACGTGCTCACCCTTGCGGGTCGCTGGAGGTATCAATGTCCGCCTTGACGGAAAGACCGACCCGCAAGGGATGCTTGGCCAACTCGGCGGGATCGAGCGCGACGCGCACCGGCAGGCGCTGCACCACCTTGATCCAGTTGCCCGAAGCGTTCTGGGCCGGAATGACGGCGAAGGCTGCGCCGGTGCCGCCGCCGACGCCCACCACCTTGCCGTGATACTTGACCGAACCGCCGTAGAGGTCGCTCTCAATCGTTACGGACTGGCCGGGATGCACCTTGGCGAGCTGCACTTCCTTAAAGTTGGCGTCGACATAGGCCCTGGCGACCGGGACAACGGACATCAGGTTTGCGCCGATCGCCACCCGCTGACCCACCTGAACGGTGCGTCTGGCGATCACCCCGTCGACCGGCGCGCGGATGACGGTGCGCTCGAAGTTCAGCTTGGCGGCCTCAAGCTGCGCCTTGGCGAACTTGACGTCCGGAT
>CAIUZX010000304.1 GCA_903903715.1 uncultured Caulobacterales bacterium | reverse complement strand
CGTCGTCGAGACCGCCGAGGAAACCGAGACGCCGGAGGCGAGGGCCGAGCTTGAAACCGCCATGGGCCTCACCGTGATCCAGGCGCTCGACCGCTTGAAGGAGGCGAGGGCCGGGGAGGGCGCGGCGCTGGCGCCCGTGCTGACGGGTCAGATTGACAGGGTCGCCGAGCTCGTCGCTCAGGCCGAAACCGAAGCCGCTGAGCAGATCGTTGCGATCCGTGAACGCTTCACCCGGCGGATGGCGGAGCTCATTCCGGATACCAAACCGCTGGAAGAGCGGATCGTGGCGGAAGCGGCCATGCTGGCCGGCAAGGCGGATGTGCGAGAGGAACTGGACCGCCTCGCGGCCCATATCGCCCAGGCGCGGGAGCTCCTGACCGCGGATGCGGCGGCGGGGCGTCGCCTCGACTTCCTCACCCAGGAGTTCATGCGCGAGACCAACACCTTGTGCTCCAAGTCCGCGACCATCCCCCTGACCGGGATCGGTCTGGAGCTGAAGGCCGTGATCGAACAGTTCCGCGAGCAGGTGCAGAATGTTGAATAAGTCCGGGCACGCGGCGCGGCGGGGCCTGATGCTGGTGATCTCCAGCCCCTCCGGCGCGGGCAAGACGTCCCTGTCCCGGCGCCTCGTCGCCGATCACGCAGAGCTTGAGCTTTCCGTCTCCTGCACGACCCGAGCGCCCAGACCCGGTGAGCAGGACGGGCGGGAGTATCACTTCATCAGCCACGCCGACTTCGAGAAGAAGGTGGCGGAGGGCGCATTCCTCGAGTGGGCGGACGTTCATGATAACCGCTATGGCACCTTGCGTGCGCCGGTGATGGCGGCCTTGTCGGAGGGCCGCGACGTCCTGTTCGACATCGACTGGCAAGGCTGCCGACAGATCGACGCCCAGGCGAAGGCGGATGTGGTGAAGGTGTTCATCCTGCCTCCCAGCCTGCCGGACCTGCGTCGGCGTCTTCACTCGAGAGCCCAGGATTCTGACGCGGTGATCGAGCGGCGGCTGGAGCGGGCCAAGGGTGAGATCGGCCACTTTGACGAGTACGACTACGTCATCGTCAATGACGATTTCGACGGCGCCTACGCTCAGCTCGTCCACATCTATCGCGGCGAACAGCAGAAGCTTTCCCGCCGTTTTGGGCTGGAGGCGTTTGTCGCAGGGCTGATGGCCGAAGAGGCCTGACGACTTCACAGCCACTTGAAAGGCCTCCCGGACACGTCGCAACGTCCGGTTAAGCCCATTGTGCGATCTTCTCGCAAAATGAGAAGACGAGAGGGACGCCATGACCTCGTACAGCACGACCGTCAAGCGCAACGACCACTTCGAGCCGGAAGACAACGACCCGGCCGCGCAGCGCAAGCGCCGGGGGCATCTGGAGCAGATCGACTACACGGCCTATGCCTGCAATCGGGAAGTGATCGGCCAGACGATCCAGCATGTCGACGCGCAGACGTTTCAGCGCATGGCCGTCGTCGCCGCGCATGCAAGGGTGCAGTGGGTGGCTGAGGCCATGGCGATCAGCAAGACCGGCGTGACGGTCACCCCCGACCGCGTCGCGCGGCTGGCTGAGCTGCACAAGGCCTTCGAGGAAGTCTCCGAAGCCTACGAGGCGCTCCGCCGTATGGTCGAACGGGGCTACGTCCAGTATAGCGGATGACGTCGCGAGGCCTGCAGCGGGCTCGCCTTGAGGGCTGAGCAATGCGGGCAGGACTGTTGGGCGTCGGCTGGGACGATCACTCCTCCCACGCCCGGGGACCGGCCGGGGCGCCGGCCCATATCCGAGCAGCTTTACACGATCCGGCGGGCAACCGGTATGCGCCTGATCTGACGGATGTCCTCTCAAAAGGCGCGCTGCACGACCACGGCGATGTCACGCTTCCCGGAGGCGACGAAGACGTTGAGCGGATCACCGCCGCCGCGGCTGCGGTTCTTGAGAGCGGAGACGCGCTCCTCGCCCTCGGCGGAGATCACGCCGTCACCTATCCCTTGATGCGCGCCGTCGCCGCCCGGCATCCTGGCGTACGCATTGTGCATATTGACGCCCACCCCGACCTCTATGACGACTTCGAGGGCGACCCTTTAAGTCACGCCTCGCCCTTCGCGCGGATCATGGAGCAGGGGCTCGCGACCCGGCTGATCCAGATCGGCATCCGCGCGGACACGCCGCACCTGCGGGCGCAGGCCGAGCGGTTCGGCGTCTGGTCCTATGTCTCAGACGACATCGAAAGCGCGCTGGTCGCCATCGCTTCGTTGGGCGACGGGCCGGTCTATCTCAGCATCGACCTCGACGGCCTCGACCCCGCCTTCGCCCCCGGCGTGAACCACCACGAGCCGGGGGGCCTCACCGTGCGCGAAGTGCTGCGGGTCATCGACGCCCTGCCGGGGACGGTGGTCGGCGCCGACATTGTCGAGCTGTCCCCAGGCCGCGACCTGAACGGCGTCACCGCCAAGGTCGCCGCCACCCTCGCCAAGAGCCTGATCGCGAGGATGGCCAAGTCCTACGGTTGATTGGAGTCCGTGAAGGCCGAGTAGGCGAGGGTGCGGAGCTCTCGCCGGATCGGATAGGCGCCGGACGGGATCATCTGGGTCATCAATATGCCGATCAGATCCTCCACCGGATCGACCCAGAAGAAGGTCGAGGCCATGCCGCCCCACCACAGGTCGCCCCGCGTCCCGGGGATCAGGGTGGGCGCAGGATCGAGCGTCGTGGCGAAGCCGAGGCCAAAGCCCACGCCCGAATAGGTCGCCTCGCTGAAGAGGGAGACGGACGACGCGGTCAGGTCCTTGCCGCCCGGCAGGTGGTTCGCGCCCATCAGCTGCAGGGTCTTGGGGCTCAAGTACCGCTTTCCGTCCAGCTCCCCCTTGTTCAGGATCATGCGGCAAAAGCGCAGGTAATCGGCGAGCGTCGAGACCAGCCCGCCGCCGCCTGAGACAAAGTTCGGCGGGGCGAGATAGGGGCTGGTGGCCGGATCGTCCTGCAGGCGGATGCCGCCGGGGCCGCGCTCATAGCAGGCAGTCAGGCGGTGCTGCTTTTCCGGGGGCACGGAGAAGGCGGTGTCCACCATGCCCAGCGGCTTGAACAGGCGCTCCTCCAGGAAGCTCTCGAAGGACTGGCCCGACACCACCTCGACCAGATAGCCCAGCACATCCGTCGCGACAGAATAGTTCCAGGCGTCGCCGGGGGAGAACTCCAGCGGGATGTCGGCGAGTTGCCCCACAAAATCGGCGAGGGTGATCGGCGCGTCGTATGCGTTGATCCGCTTGCGCCGGTAGGTGGAATCCACATTGGTGCGGTTCTGGAAGCCGTAGGTCAGCCCCGCTGTGTGGCGCAGAAGGTCCACCACCTGCATCGGCCGGGTGAGGGGCCGGGTGATGAAGCTTCCCGGCAGGCCGTTCACATAGACGCCGAGGGTCTTCCAGCTGGGGATGAAGCGGGTGACCGGATCATCCAGCGCGATCTTGGCCTCCTCGACCAGCATCATCAGGGCGACGGAGGTGATGGGCTTGGACATCGAATAGATGCGGAAGATCGCATCTTCCTTGAGCGCCGTTCCCCGCTCCACGTCCGCATGGCCCATGACCGCCGTGTGGGCGATCTCGCCGCGGCGATAGAGCTGATAGGCGACGCCCTTCAGCCGCCCCTTGTCGATGTAGCGTTCCTGAAAGAACCGGTCGGTCAGCGCGAGGCGCTCGAACGACAGCCCTACGGTTTCGGGGCGAACGGACATGGGCGGCTCCTCCTGATTTTCGTTTTTTCAACTGTAGACGCCGCAGAGCCCTTCGCTCAAGCGGGGGTTACGGTTTCGGCTAAAGCCGGTCTATAGAGGGCGGGAGCTGCGAAGATACGCAGGCGAGGACGCGGGAGAGGTTCATGGACGGCGAAGCTCTGGTCAGCGCTCCTTTCCGCGATCCCCGCTATGCAGAGCGGCGGATCGAGACGACGCATCGCCCCGACGGCGCGCTCGTGCTCACCAACACCACCCCCTGGTCGGACCGGTTTTCCACCACCAACGCCGCCCTCGACCACTGGGTCGCGACGGCGCCGGACCGCACCTTCATCGCCGAGCGGGACGGGGAGGGCTTTGCCGGCCTGACCTTCGGCGAGGCGCATAGCGAAATCAGCCGCATCGCCGCCGCCCTGTCCGCCATGGGCCTTGGCCCCGGCAGGCCTTTGATGATCCTCGCGCGCAACAGCGTCGACCATGCGCTGATCGCCTACGGCGCCATGCGGATCGGCTGCGAGATCGCGCCGCTCTCGCCGCAGTATGTGGGCGCGGGCGCAGAGCCTGCTAGGCTCGCCCACGCCAGCGCGCTGATCCGGCCCGCCGCCGTCTATGTGGAGGACGCCGCCGCCGCGAAGGCGGCGCTCGCCCGCGACCCGACCCTGTCGACCGTCCCCGTCATCACCAGCCGCAATCCGCAAGCCGGTCAGACCCTGCTGTCGGAACTGAAGCAAGGCTCCGCGGTCAGCGCCAATCTCGCTACGTCCACCCAGACCGCCAAGCTGCTGCTCACGTCAGGCTCCACAGGTCAACCGAAGGCGGTGATCTGCAGCCACGCCAACATCTCGTTCAACGCCGCCCAGATCGCCGCCTGCTACGTCGATCCCGACCCGCCGGTGGTGGTCAACTCCGCGCCGTGGAGCCATAGTCTCGGCGCCAACGCGATCCTGCACATGATCGTGCATCGTGGCGG
>CAIUZX010000303.1 GCA_903903715.1 uncultured Caulobacterales bacterium | reverse complement strand
GGTTCAGGGTGTGTCCTCGCCCTTGGGCACCTTCGGGGCCCAGGCGTCGAAGCCGGTCATGTAGCGCAGCTGGCATTGGCCACAGACGAAGTCGTCCTGCAGGATGCGGGCCTTCAGCGCCTCTTCCGAGGCAAAGGCATCCTCGTCGATCTTGCGGCAGAGGCAGGCCAGCGCCAACGGTCCTAGCCTTTCAGCATGGCGCGCGGGGCCCAGAAGGCATGGGTGCCGCTGCAGATCTTGTGGGGCAGGGCAATGCGGCAGACGGGGCCTTCGGAGAGCCGCTTTGCGTCGATCAGCACGCATTCGCTGGTGCCTCTCACCTCGTTGATCAGGAAGCTCACGAGATAGCCATCATCCTCGTCGACAGCGCCGATCCTCGGGGCAAAGGGGGCTTCGGAGGCATAGACGCCAGCTGGCAGCATGTAGTCCCAGCTCTCTCCGGTCTCCAGGTCGTGCTTCACAAAGCCTCTGAACAGGAACCAACCCGGCTCCGGCACCGTGGAATAGGCATAGCGGTATTTGCGGCCACCCATCTGGCCGTTGATCATCCCGAATTCCAGGATGCGGTCGTCCAGCCGCTGTTCAACCGTCTCGCCGGTCTTCAGGTTGAAGCGCCAGCGGTGAAGCTTGGGCCTAAAGCTCATCTCGTCCAGATAGGCCATCATGTGCTCGAAGCCGGGAGGGGCGTCTGTGCGGGGCTGCGGAGTCGGGTTCTCCTGGAAATAGCCATCGAGGATCACCTCGTCGCCCTCTTCATAGGCGTTCAGCCAATGCAGCACATAGGTGGGCGCCGCCTCGAACCAGCGGATCGGCCCGCCGCCTTCGGCTCGCGGCACGAGGGCGAAGCGCGACGGCACGCCCTCATGCAGGCGCACGGCGTGAATGTTGCGCTCCAGAAGCTTTGCATCCCAGAACACCGGCAGATCGTTCAGGATCGCGTAGTTCTCGGTGAAGGCCATGTCGTGCGGCAGCCTTGGCCCCGGCGTCGGCACGGGGATGTAGCGCTTGAGCTTATTGTCCGGCCCCACGACGCCGAAGTGCAGATAGGGCGCGTGCTTGGAGTAGTTGAAGAACATCAACTCCCCGGTCGTCTCGTCGACCTTGGGATGGGCGCTGATCCCGTCGATGGGCGTCCAGCTCTCGACGCCAAGATCCTCCAGCGTCAGGGGGTCGAGGCGATAGCCCTCCCCGCACTGGTAGAAGGTCGACAGCGCCATGCCGGCATGCACCACCACGTCGGTGGAGGAGCTGTCCTTCAGTCCCCCATGCGCGCCGAAACCCGGGCGCTTCGACAGGCCCACGGGGTCCGCGAGCCCACCCCACAGCGAGCCCTCCGCCTCCTGCTCCGCATGAAAGCCGCGGGTGCGGACGAAGCGGTTGCGATAGCTCGCCTCCCCGCGCCTAAACTCGATCTGGTGCAGCATGCCGTCGCCGTCGAACGGGTGATAGCGGCCGAGCGGCGCGTGGATCGGGTTCTCGGTGTTGCGTAAGTAAACGCCGTCGAGGTCCTTGGGGATCTCGCCCGCCAGCACCGTCAGCTCACAGGCGTCCACCTCCTCGAGCTGAGGCGTCCACGCCCCGTTCATATAGGGGTGGTTGTTGGGCTGAAGCGTCGTCTTCACCGGGGCGTGACGGGTGATGCGCATGGCGAACTTTTCCGATAGGCGACGGGGCGGATCCCCCGACGCTCAGTGTTTGGAAGAGACTAGACCAGCGTGAAGACGACGCAAGGGCCGAAGCCCAGACGCCCTACAGGTCCTGCAGGCGCTTGCCTTCGGCGGCGGTCTTGACCAGCAGGTCGCAGGGCGCCCACTCGTCGCCCATCTCGGCGGCGAGCTTGGTCAGGCTCTCGACGACGCGCTTCAGCCC
>CAIUZX010000302.1 GCA_903903715.1 uncultured Caulobacterales bacterium | reverse complement strand
GGCGCAGATCCAGACACGACCAGCGCCTGCTGCAGGGCGCGCTTGACCTGGGCGGCTTCCGCCTGCCCGGTCTGTCCGGCGCGACGCGCGGACAACTGGGCGCTGTTCATCGCGTAGATGAGCGATCCTTCCAGTCCGCCACGGCTATAGGCTGAAATCAAGCCGGCGCAATGGGTGTTGAGGTGGTTGTAGCTGAGTTGCGCCTGGATCGCCGAACGCACGGCCGGCGCCCCTCCGCAGGCCAGTCCTTGCAGCCCGTCCGCTGTACAGCCAAGAGTCCCGCCCGGGGACGCCGCGCGGGTCAGGAACGCCGCAGCTCTCGCCGTCCGTTGGGTGCGTGGCCCCCGCCGCGTAGACGCTTTTGCCGTCACAAGCCCCCCGGACCGCGCCTCGCCTGATCGTTTCGCGACCTCCGTCGCCGGCGTGGCGAGTGCGGGCATCAGAACAGAGGTCGGACGGGCTTGGGGCGACACGCTCGATTGGGTCGTCAAGACACGGGCCTGGTGCGCCGAAGACCCTTCCGGTCGAAGAAACAAAGCCGCCAGCACCAAGGGCGCAGCGACAGCGAGAACAGGCGCGGCGATCATCAGCCCCGCCTTGACAGACGCTATTCCCGTTGCGGCGGCCATAACCCAAATCTCCCGAAATTTGCGGCGTCAATCCACACCACGCGCATATGGCCTACCGCTCCAAAGCGGGAGCGACAGACTTAACTTCACTATCTAGTTAGCAATTTTTACGTCACAATACAAAGCGCCTTAACGATTTTGACGCCCGTACTCAAAATTTGCGCTGATTTTGGAAATTCTGCGCTGATTTCTGCTATGTTGCGCCAATCCGACACTGAACCATCGTCTCGGCCATCGCCTGAAATGCGAAAGCACGTCGTCGAACAGAGCGACTATGAGCTGCGTTCATCCAGAATCTGCGAAATGACTGCGTCCAATCGGCCGCCGGAGAATCGCCGGGACTCAACGCCCGCCCTCTCAGCAGCCTCAAGATCGCTGGACTTGTCACCGATGAGGACGCTGGCCTCGCGGTCAACCGGCCACACGCGCATCAGATCCAGCAACATGCCAGGTTCCGGCTTGCGCCATCCGCAATCCCGCTGAAACACGCCGACGCCGCCCTCGGGATGATGGGGACAGAACCTCAGATCATCAATGTGCGCGCCGACACGTCGCAGGTCTGCGTCGATATGCGCGTGGAGGTCTTGAAAGTCGCTCAGGCTGTAAAGGCCGCGACCCAGTCCTGATTGATTGGTCACAATGAACACGTACCAGCCGCGATCGTTGGCGAGCTTCACCGCCTCGCGGGCGCCCTCTATCCATTGGAAGCGATCGACCGTTCCAACATAGCCCGACTCTTCATTCAGAACGCCATCCCGGTCCAGAAAAAGGGCCGGCCTGCGAAAATAGGCGGGGACTTCCGTCTGAGCCCGGGCGAAGTCCTCAGGCACGCCGATATCGAGGAAGAATCCATCGCAGACGAGGCCGCGCAGCGCGCCTTCATCGGCCAGATGGGGCAACACGTCCGCCTCCAGCGACCCCGTCGGCGGCAGACGGTCCACGAGCGCTCGGGAGAAGGCGTACACGCCGCCGTTGATCAGTCCAGGCGCCTTGGGATCGCCGGAAGCGCCGAACGCCGTCACCTGCTCTCCCTCCAGCCTCACGACGCCATATCGTCCAAGGGCGTCAACCGGCCGCAGGGCCAGAGCGCCGACCGCGCCGCTCGACGCCAGCTTTGCTTCCAGGTCCAGAAGATCCGCCTGCAGAAGCGAGTCGCCGTTGAACAGGAAGAAGCGGTCATCGAGCCGGTCTCGGGCATGATAGAGCGCTCCGGCAGTGCCGGCCCGGTCCGGTTCGATCGCCACGTCGACCTTGATATCGCGACCAAGAAGGCCCGGCAGGTCTGCGGCGAAGGCTTCGATCTGGTCCGAGCGAAACGCCGCCAACAGCAGGAACCGCGTCACGCCGTAGCGAGAAATGTCCCGAATCTGCAGCTGAAGAAACGGCGCGCCGTCGACGGGCAGCAGCGGCTTGGGCGTGTCCTTGGTCAAACTGCCGAGGCGACTCCCCAGTCCGCCGCAGAGGATCACGGCCTGACGGATGGGCGCCAAGTCCGACGGCGTCCCGGACGACTTCAGTAGGGCCACGTTTCTCAGCCTCGATCGGTCAATTTTGCGGGCTCCGGCCCGATGACGTTGAAACACGAGTTTTGCAGGCCCGTCGAGACCCCCTTGACCGTTTCCGCCCGGCGCTTGATGAGGCGGCTCAGGCGCGCGGCCATCGGACCTGCGTCACGGGTCGACATCCCCGCCATGTGTCGCGCTCTCCGGAATTCAGCTTGCTCAGCACCCCGGTCGATTACACCGACGGGCGTGCAGCGGCGACGCGCCCGATCGCAAGCTAAAGCGAGTTAGAAAGACCTTGTCTCAAAATGAAACAAACCCATTTTACTGAGTGCATATTTCAAACTAATTCAGCATCACGTGAATTTATATTAATCATGCATGTAAATATGCAAGATTTGCTGTCCTCGATAGGAACTCGCACAAAATGACGTTGCATTCCCCGAACGATAAGGCGGCGGCGTGGTCGTTCTTGCGCATTGAGCACCCACACTTTCCGCCGAGATGGATAATTCCGGCGCCCAAAATGGTCAGTTCAGCGCATAGTAAATTGCTCGATAATCATAACAATTTCCATTGTGTTGAAAACTAATCCCAATTCGAAATTGATGGAAAATGGGCGCTTAACAATACTTCATATGCCAAATTTAAGACTGAGCAACAATACTGACCTTAGTAAAAACGAAATCGGGTGTGGCCGGTGGTCGGATTGTACTTCAAACGCTTGGGCGGCATTTCAGCAGTCGCGGTTGCGGCGGGATTATTGGCTAGCGGCTGTGCGAATGCTGATACTTTCGCATCCAGAAACGCTCCGCGATTCGTAGAGGTGCGCGGCGCGGCTCCGACACCAGACATATTCTATGGCGGCGGCGGCGCTGCCGCCGTCAACTGGTCCGCCGTATTCTTCCCCGAGGAACAGCCGCAAGGGGCCTATGTCGAACAGCGGGAGACTCTTGCAGCCGGCGCGTCTCTCTGGCGAGCGCTCGACACCGCGAACCAGAAGGAAAACGGTCGACGATTTGACCGGGACGGCCACCGCCTAGACTGCGTCGGGTACGTGAGGGCGAAGCGCGAGGCGCTCGCGCAGACCGGTCTCCCCGCCGGCGCTCTGTCTCCGGCTGTCGTCAGGACCCGCGGCGGCGTCATTCACGCTGTGCTGCTCGTCCGGACCACAGACGGGGATTACGTGCTCGACAATCTGTCACCCTATATCGTTCGCTGGACGGATACCGATTACACCTTCATCAAGCGGGAAATCGCATCCGGATCCGCTTCGTCGGCGCCGCGCTGGGCCTGGACGGCCGGGCCTGACCAAATCGACGCTACCCGCATCGCAGCGCGCTGATCTGGTGCCGACTTTACGCGCATGAGGCGAGCGATCGCAATCTCCGTCGCCTGCGACGCGCGTGCGGACTAGTGCGCCCCGGTTAGGTCAGGCTATAGACAGTCCTCGAACGGCCAACTGCCCCCATGGTGCAGGGCCGGGTCAACGGGATGTTTGAGAGTGATCTTCCGGCTCTGGCGCGCGTCGAATTCGAGATCCAAGACCGAGGCGTCCTCAACTCAGGGCGAACTCGTCTATGCGATCGGCGACATTCACGGCCGCATCGACCTTTTGGACGAACTCATCCCCCAGATCATCCGAGATTTCGAAGCGATCGCCAATGCGCCGAAGCCGAAGCTGATCTTTCTCGGAGATTACATTGACAGGGGACCTGACTCCCGTTCGGTGATCGACCGCATCCTGGACCTTTCCACAGTGTTCGAGGTGACGGCGCTCAAGGGCAATCACGAGGACGCGCTGCTCCAGTTTCTGGACAATCCCGAATTCGGACCGAACTGGGTGGAGCATGGCGGCGCTCAGACCCTCGCAGCCTATGGCGTTCGGGCGCCCGCTCCCAACGACAGCGAAGCCTGGGCCAGCGTCCGCGCCCAGCTGATCGAGAACATGCCCCAGCGCCATGTCGCCTTCTTTTTCAGCTTGAACGCCTATTTCACCATCGGCGACTACGTCTTTGTGCACGCCGGGGTGCGTCCGAACGTTGCGTTGCAGGACCAAACAGTCCACGACATGATGTGGATACGTAGGCCCTTCCTTGAAGCGGACCGACCCTGCGAAAAGGTTGTGGTGCATGGTCATACGCCTGATGAGGAGCCGTTTTCCGGCCCCTGGCGCATCGGGGTCGATACAGGGGCGTACGCCTCCGGCGTTCTGACGGCGGTATGCCTTTACGGCGTCGAGAGACGATTTCTGAGCACTCGCCCCCAATGGCGAGACGCCATGTAATCGCCTACAATTCGTCGCAGTATAGTGGCACAAGAATTGTAGAGCCTACGAGACGTCCCTATCTGAGTGCAATGAGGTTTTCAGCGATGCAACGGAAGTTCGAACGGCGAGCTGCGGCGATGCTGGCGGTCCTCGCCCTGACCTGTGCCGGCGTGGGCCTGGCTCAGACGTCGACGGTCGCCGCCCCACCGCAACCTCAAAACCCCGACGCCATTGTGGCGCAGATGGCCGCGCAGTTGCCGCCGCCGGTCACCGCGCCTTCCGCCGCGCCGGTCGCGGCCGCGGCGACCGAGTCTCAGCCGACCGCCGTCAGCGCTCCGGTCGCCGCACCTGCGCCCGCGCCTCAGACGACGGTCATACCTCCGGCCGCATCGGCGCCCGCCATGCCTGGCCCATCTGCGCTGGCCGCTGCGAGGCCTCCTGTCAGCGCGCAGATGACCGCGCCGGTGGGCCCCGGTGAGGTCGGTGCAGACTATGTCCTCGGCTCCGCAGACAAGATCCGCATCACCGTGTTCGGCGAGCCGTCGCTGACAGGGGAATATTTTGTCTCGTCCTCCGGCAAGGTCAGCCTCCCCCTCGCGGGTGAGGTGCAGGCTGCGGGCCTCACCCTTCGCGACTTCCACGACCACGTGGTCAAGTCGCTGCAGGACGGATACCTGAAAGACCCCAAGGTCAGCCTGGAAGTCCTGACCTTCCGCCCCTTCTATATTCTGGGTGAGGTGTCCAAACCGGGGCAGTATCCGTACACGTCGGGCCTGACGGTGTTCAACGCCGTCGCCACGGCCGGCGGCTTCACCTACCGGGCGAACACCCGCAAGGTCCTGATCAAGCGGGCGTCAGAGCCAGCCGAGCACGAGGTTCCCTTGAGCGCGGAAACGACGATTTCACCGGGCGACACGATCCGAATTCCTGAACGGTTCTTCTAACATTACAGTTGCAGTTGCAGTCGTTTTTGGACGTGAGCTCGTCGAGCTGCGGCTTGATGAGCCCTTCGCCACAGAGACCAGGCGATGATTTCGGCGGGCTCGATCTGTTGTTGGGCCAGTCGGTTGGCGATGCGGCGGATTTCTTGAACTGACCAGCGGATCAGCTCTGTTGAAGCTGTCTCTTGATCCAGGCCTTCGTTTTTGGGGGCGTCGAGAGGTTGGCGTGGTGTCGGATGGCGGCGGTCATGGCGAAGGCCAGCATGACCAGGGCGACGTGGCGATGCCAGCCGTGCCAGGAACGCGTCTCGTTGTGGTCAAGGCCGAGCTCGTTCTTGGCGGTCTCGAAGCTGTCCTCGATGGTCCAGCGATGGCCTTCCACCTTGACCAGGGTCTCGATATTCGTCCCTGCCGACGCCCAAGTGGTGAAGAAAGCCAGGTCGCTATCGGCGATATTACGCCGGATCAGCAGACCGCGGGTCCATAGGCCCGATCGCGTCTCGTCGTATTCGCCTGCGTCGATATTGGCCAGTTCGCAATAGGCCCAATCATGTAGCCGGGGGCCCTTGGTTCCTTCGCCGGCCGACAGCCGCTTCCAGGCTGAAGCGCCGAGCCCCTTGGCGATCTCTTCAGCCGTGCCGGCGACCGGTGGCTTGTCCCCCCAGGATCCAAAGTGGTGGCTGCTGGCCACGCCGAGAATGTAGCCCTTGCCGGCGCGCCGAAGGCCCATCTCGATGTCGCCAACCCCATAGACCATGTCTGCCGCCACCCAGGCGAAGGGAACATCGACGGTGATCGCACGCTCGATCATCTCAAGCGCCAGGGCCGGCTTGGTGGCGAAGGCCGTGCCTGACGGCACATGCGCCGCCGCCATCCGAGGCGGATTGTCCGTCCACGCCTTCGGCAAGTAGAGCCTGCGATCGATGAAGGCATGGCCTTGGCGCGACGCATAGGTCGCAAACACCCCGATCTGGCAATTGGTGATCTTGCCCGCCGAGCCGGTGTACTGACGCCCGACGCCGCACGAGGTCTTGCCCTGCTTGAGGAAACCCGTCTCGTCGATCACCAACACCGCATCGGGGTCAGCCAGGTGTTCCACG
>CAIUZX010000301.1 GCA_903903715.1 uncultured Caulobacterales bacterium | reverse complement strand
GTCGTCAGATGGATTCGGCCGAGGCTGAGCGCTCAGGCCTCGTCAGCCGGGTGGTCCCCGCCGCGACGCTGATCGACGAGGCCATGACCGCTGCGACCAAGATCGCCGGCCTCTCGCCGCTGGCGGTGATGCTGAACAAGGAACTGGTCAATCAGGCCTATGAGACGACCCTCTCCGCCGGGGTGATGTTCGAGCGGCGCCTGTTCCACTCCCTGTTCGCCTTCGACGACCAGAAGGAGGGTATGGCCGCCTTTATCGACAAGCGCCCGCCGACCTTCACCGGGACCTGAACCGATGGCCCGAGGCGCCCAGCACGGCGCGGTGACCGATCCGCACGACAAGGACCTTGGCTTCGAGCGGCTGGTATTCTTTTCGGACGCCATATTCGCCATCGCCATCACGATCCTGGTGCTGGACCTCAAGCTGCAGGTTGGGTCGCACGGCGAGATCCTGCTCGGCAAGCTGATCCCGAAGCTGGTCGGCTTCGTCGTCAGCTTCGGGGTGACCGGCCTTTACTGGCTCGCACATCACAGGCTGTTCAAGACGCTGCGATCCGAAAGCTCGACGCTGCGGGTGGTCAATCTCGTCTTCCTCGCCAGCGTGGTGTTTCTGGCGTTTCCGACCAGTGTGATCAGCGAGTACGTGGCCGTACCCTGGGCCGTGATCTTTTACGCCCTGTCGGTCACCTCGACGGGTCTCCTGATGGCCATTCTGATCCTGGTCGCCAGACACTCCGAGATGATGCGGCCCGGCGAGACCAAAGGCGGGACATGGGTCTTGTTTCTTAGATCGCTCGGGCCGCCGCTGGTCTTTTCGGCAAGCTGTCTATGGGTCGACCAGGACCCGACGGTGGCCATGCTGCTCTGGATCACCCTGCCGGTGGTCATTCGCGTGCTGCATTTTGCGGGAGCTCAGATCGGCAAACGGGTTGACCGACGCGCTGTTTCGGCAAGATCTGATTGAACAGCGTTTTCAAGGGACGGGAACAGACATGCGCTTCAAGACCGCCTTTTGCGCCGCCGCCGTGTCCGGCCTCGTCGCCCTGGCCTCACCGGCGGCCGCCGGGCCTGCGACCGAAACTCTGGGAACCTGCCTGATCACCGCTGCAGGCAAGGCTGATCCCAGCGTGCTGAGCCAGTGGATGTATGTGGCGATGGGGACCAACCCCGCGCTGAAGGGGCTCTCCAGCGTGTCAGAGGATCAGCGGCAGGCTATTAACGCCAAGGCGGCCGCCTTCATTCAGAAAGCCATGCTCACCGACTGCCGCCCACAGGCCCTGGAAGCCTTGCGCACCGACGGGCCGTCTGCTGTTGAACAGAGCTTTCAGCTTGTGGGAGCCATCTCTACGAGACAACTGAGGAGTGACCCTGCAACGCAGACTTCACTGCAAGGCGTCGCCAGAGGCTTCGACCCCAAGGCCTGGGAGGCGTTCGCCGCGGAGGCTGGAAGCGCCGAACCCGCCGCCAGCGCGCCGGTCAAGCCGGCCCACTGACGGTCGGGGCGTGCGGTTTTAAGCCGCCTTGATCAGGGACTTGTTGAGCAGGCCGATGGCGGCGTCGCGGTCGATCTGCTCGATCGCCGCCACTTCGCGGGCCATGCGGTCCAGAGCCGATTCGTACAGCTGGCGCTCCGAATAGGACTGTTCCGGCTGATTCTCGGCGCGGTGCAGGTCGCGCACGACCTCTGCGATCGAGATCAGGTCGCCCGAATTGATCTTGGCTTCGTATTCCTGCGCGCGGCGGCTCCACATGGTGCGCTTCACGCGGGCGCGGCCCTTCAGAGTGGTCAGCGCCGACGAGACGACATCATTATTGGCGAGGGGACGCAGGCCAGCAGTCTTGGCCTTCTTCGTCGGTACGCGCAGGGTCATTTTCTCGTGGTCGAAGGTGATCACATAGACTTCGAGCGAAATGCCGGCGACATCCTGCGTCTCGACACCTACGATCTGTCCGACGCCATGCGCCGGATACACGACATGATCGCCAGCAACGAAAGTTTGAGCGCTCGTGGTCATCGAAAGTCCTTCTTTTATCTATCCGCAACGGGGCGCGTCGCGCGGGCGTAGTCGGGTAAATCAAGCCTTCGCCCGGTGGGGGACCGGACGTGGTGCAGGCTCAAAGCTGAAAATGCTTCAGATCACCCTTCGTACCCGATGGGCGCACACCTGTATGGGCGGCGGCAAAACACAGGAGAGACGGCTTCGATGGTGGAGAACGTCACCACCATCAAGGTCTAGACATACCACAAGTTCGCGCCGTTTCAAAGGCTTGGGTTAAGACCTGTAAAAATTTGCTCAACACCCTTCGGCGTCAGCCCTTGGGCCTTCAGGAGCCCTTGCCGGGCGTTTCTGAAAAGTACTTCTCGAACTTGCCGGTTTCCCGTTCAAAGTCCGCCGCATCTGCAGGAGGGGCGCCCTTGACGGTGATTCTCGGCCAGATTTTCGAATAGTCGGTGTTGACGCGCAGCCATTTGCCGTCCGGGTCGTCGGAGGTGTCCGGCTTGATGGCGTCCACCGGGCATTCCGGCTCGCAGACGCCGCAGTCGATGCACTCGTCAGGGTTGATCGCGAGGAAGTTCTCACCCTCGTAGAAGCAGTCGACTGGACAGACTTCGACGCAATCCATGAACTTGCATTTGATGCAGGGATCCGTGACGATGTAGGTCATATCGAACGTCGGTCCGTTTTTGAGGCGGTCGGGAGAAGGCAGGCAGATGGGGCGCCTGTCCCTCATCTGTCAATGGGGCTGGGCCTTTCGAGCCGCCGATGGCCGCGCAATCCCGGCGCAATTCATGGCCGCAACGGCTTTCGCAACAAGATGTTCTCGCCGTTAACCCCGATCTAACGCCACTTCGTCACACTGCGGCGTCGTGAAACCACCTCGTTCCATGTCGCGCCCTGGCCGGTTCCGGGGGGCCCTGACCCTCATTCTCGCCCTGGTCATGGCGGGACAGGGGGGATTCGCGCCCTTGGCGGCTGCGAAAGTGGCACGGCGTGAGGCGCCCAGAAGCGCGGATACGACTGACGATACCGACGCCTCCGGGTTCGATGTGCGGGTCGGCGTCGGCCCGCAACTGACCCGTCTCGAGTTCCGCGGATCGCGGCTGACCGGCAGCAAGCGCGAGGGGCAGGTGCTGGTCCTGCGCTTCGCCATGCGCTCTACGCCCCTGATCCCGCGTCTCCATGTCGATCCCCCGCCCTACGTCAAGTCCGCGACGGCCGATGTGGTCGGCGGTCAGGCGGAGGTGCGGCTGACCCTGGCTGACGGCGCCGACGCGCGTGTCGCCGTGGAGGATGGATCAACGGCCGTCATCCTGTCCCCGGCGGCCGCTTCGGCGGGGGAGGCGCGCTATGACCAGATGGGCGACACCCGCGCCGATCCGACGCCGATTGGCGGACAGGTCAAGATGACGGCGCGGATGGACGGCCCCGCCGCCGTGCTCCGTTTCCCCTGGCGCGCGCCGGTGGGCGCGGCGGTCTTCCGCCGGTCCGACGCGGTCTGGGTCGTGTTTGACAGTCCGGCCGTGATGGATGTGAGCGCACTGCCCACCCAGGCCAAGACGCAGGGACGATCGCCGCTGAAATCCGCGCGGGTCGTATCCGGCAAGAGCTTCGTGGCCGTCAGGATCGCCTCGACTCCGTCCGCCAACATCGCCGTGGAAGCGGAAGGGGCGGTCTGGACCGTGATCATCGGCGGCCCGCCGGCGGCCGAGCCGCCGGCTCAGGCGGCGATCTCGCTGGATGAAACGAGCGCGATCGGTCTGTCGGTCGCCCTCGCCGGCGGAACGGGCGTATTCACCACGCCGGATCCTGTTGTGGGGGACAACCTCGCCGTCGTGACGGCCTTGCCGCCTGCTAAGGGCGTACCGGTGAAGCGGGCGTTCGTCGGGGGCTCAGTGCTCGCCACGGTGCAGGGCGTCGCCGTCGAAGTCACGTCGGATCAGCTGAAGGTGACCGCCAGTCGTGATCTTGTCCGCATCGGCAGCCCCAATGGCCTGCCCCTCGCCGCCGCCGCCGAGGGCATCGAGTTCGGCGCCGCCGCCCTGGGCGATCCGCAGCCGGCGCTCGAACCGGCGATGGTCGACTTCACCAACTGGCCCAAGGTGGGCGAGGGCGGTTTCCACGAGCGTTACGCCAGACTGGTGGCCGGCGCCTCGCGCGAAGTCGCCGAGCACAAGCCCGGCAAGGTCCAGGCGCGCTTGGCGCTGGCCCGCTTCCTGGTCGGTTCTGAACTCGGATACGAGGCCATCGGCGTGCTGAACCTGCTCGCCAAGGGGGACCCGACCGTCCTTGGCAGCGCCGAGTTCCGCGGGCTTCGCGGCGTGGCCAAGGTCATATCCGGGCGCTTGCGGGACGCCGTGGCGGATTTCGCCTCTCCCGCCCTGTCGGAGGAGCGGTCAGCGGCGCTGTGGCGGGGATACATCGCCCAAAAGTCCGGCGACATGACCGGCGCTCGCCAGCAGTTCAGCCTGGGGCGGCTTGCCCTGCCCGGGCTGACGGGACGGTGGAAGGCGCGGCTCGCCCGTTCGATCACCGAGGCGGATCTGGCCGGTGGCGACCTTGCCGCCGCACGCCAGCAACTCGCCATTGCGACGGGCGCCGCCAGCGGGGATGAGGACGAGGACATGTCGACCAAGTTCGTCGCCGCCAAGGTGGTCGAGGCGTCGGGGCGATGGACGGATGCCCTGGCGCTCTACGACGAGGTGGCCAAGGCCAAGTATGGCGCTGTCGCGGCCCCGGCGGCGCTCAAGGCCGTTCAGTTGCGCCTCGCGCACGGACAGATGACCGCCAACCAGGCGGCGCCGGTCCTGAACACCCTGCGCTTCCGCTGGCGCGGAGACGCGACGGAGCTCGAGGTCGTGCGCAATCTCGGCCAGATCGATCTTTCGCAGGGCCACTACCGGGACGCTCTGGAAGTCCTGCGGTCCGCCAGCCGCAGACTGGCCGATCTCCCCGCCGCGGCGGCCATTCGCACGGATCTGGCGCAGACCTTCCGCGCCCTGTTCCTGGACGGGCGAGCGGACGGCCTGCAGCCCATCCAGGCCCTCGGCCTGTTCCTCGACTTCAAGGAGCTGACCCCCATCGGGACAGACGGCGACACCATGGTGCGCAAGCTCGCCCGCCGGCTGGTGGATGTCGACCTGTTGCCCCAGGCGGCCGAGCTCCTGAAGTACCAGACGGAAAACCGTCTGGAAGGCGTGGCGCGCGCCGATGTGGCGACGGATCTCGCCACCATCTATCTGATGGACCGCAAGCCGGAACAGGCGCTGCTGGCGATCAACGGTTCAAGGACCACGGTGCTGCCGACGGCCCTCAACCAGCAGCGCCGACTGATCGAAGCCCGCGCGCTGCTGGCGCTGGGCCGCACCGAACACGCGATGGAAGTTCTCGCCAATGATCGGACGCCCGAGGTCGCGGCCTTGCGGGCGGAGACGGCCTGGCGGGCGCGCAACTGGAAACAGGCTTCATCGATCTATGACGGGCTTCTCGGCGATCGGTGGAAGTCGCCTGCGCCGCTGTCGCTGGAGGAGGAAAGCCGTCTGACGCGCGCCGGCGTGGCCTACAGCCTGGCGGGCGACGACGCCGCACTCTCGCGCCTGCGGGGTCGTTACGCAAAGCTCGCCGAGGGCGCGCGCAACAAGGAAATGATCCGGGTCGCCCTGTCAGGACTGTCGTCCGGCGAGGTGTCGCCCGCCGCCTACGGCCGCGCGGTCGCCGAGGTGGACACCTTCGCCGGATGGGTCTCGACGATGAAGAAGCGCTTTCTGGAAAAGTCAGATCCGCGGGCCGGCGCCCGCAAGGGGTGAGGCTTCAGGGACTTCAGAGCACCGCGGACAGGTCGTAGCCGGCCTCAGCCGCCTGGGCGATCAGCTCGCCGACATCTTCGCCCTCAGCGCGCCGGCCCAACGACCAGGTGATGATCGAGCGCGTGCCTGACCGGCAGAAGGCGAGGGTCTTTGAGCCGGAACGCGTGATCGCGTCCGACATCGCGGCGACCTGCGCCGGTCCTGGGCCGCCGACGACCGGAATATGGACGTAGTCGAGGCCCGCCGCCCGCGCCGCCGATTCCATCTCCGCAGCGGTCGGCTGGCCCGGCGCTTCTCCGTCGGGACGGTTGTTGATGACGAGGCGGTAGCCGAGGGCGGCGGCCTCACCCAGATCGGCGGGCGACAGCTGGGGGGCGACGGCGAAGGCGTCGGTCACGGGGCGGATGTCGGCCATGTCAGTTCTCGCGCTTGCAGCGATAGCCGAGCTGGTTGTCGACGTGACAGAAAAACGAGCCCAGCGCGCCCGGGGTGACGACGAAACGCTGCCCGGCCTTCGGCGTGCGAGGCAGGTCGCCGTCCACCTGGCGCCAGGTGGCGCCGTCGACCGTATGGATCACAAACCGTCCATCCGAGAGTTCCCGCGCCGACTCGATCGTCGTCTCGAGGCGATCAACACCGTCCCCATTGCCGGCGAGATTGAGGACGGAGAGGCTGGGCAGGGCGAAGCCGAACGACTGGCGGCGAATTTCCCGGGCCTTGGCCTGATCCACGACGACGACCTGTCCGGTCTTTTCCGCATCGTCCAGCGCCTGGGCGGAGCGGTCGTAGCAGGCCAGCCGCTCCCCTGCGTCCGTGATCTTGCGACAGTCGACGACCTGCTGCAGCACCTTCGCCCGCTCTGCAGCGGACTTCGGGGCGGCGGCGACAAGGCTGGAAGACGCGCCGAGGGCGCACGCCGCCAGGATTACAGCGAGGCGTACTTGTGGCATGACTCCACTCCGTTCAGGGCCAAAGCCCGATCTTACGGGGCCGAGCCGTCCAACGCCAGCGGCGCGAGCACGCTCGAGTCCTGCGCCCGCGCATTCACGCGGCGCACCGCGCGCACAGCCGCCTGCACCTTCGGGTCGCTGAGGGTCTGGCCCAGCGTGATGAGCGCGTGGGCGGAGTCAGCGCCCGCCTCGACGGCCTGACCCATGCCCTCGAAGGGAGAGCGCGTCTTGGGCAGGTAGCGCAGGGGAACATTGTCCTCCGGCTTGAAGCCGGCGAGGCGCCGGGCTTCCGCCACCGCCGTGTCGAACCCGCCGATCTTGTCGACCAGTCCGAGCTCCTTGGCCTGCAGGCCCGTCCAGACACGGCCCTTGGCGATCTCACGCACCCGGTCCGGGGACAGCTTGCGACCGTCAGCCACCCGCTGGATGAAGCCGTCATAGATCTTGTCCATCCAGCCCGAGAACTGCGCGCGCTGCCTGGCCGTGAAGCCTTCCGACGACCCGAACGCGCCGGCGTAGTCGCCGCCGACGGTGATCTGCTTGGTGTCCACGCCGAAACGGGCGAGGGCGGGGCCGATCGCGAACTTGCCGCCGAACACGCCGATCGAGCCGGTCAGCGTGGTGGGCTCGGCGATGATCTCGGTGGCGCCGGAGGAGATCCAGTAGCCGCCCGACGCCGCATAGACGCCCATGGACACCACGACCGGCTTACCGGCCGCTCTCGCCGACTTGACCGAGGCCAGGATCTGTTCCGACGCCGTGTCGGATCCGCCGGGGGACGAGACGCGGAACACGATGGCCTTGACCGATTTATCCTCGACCGCCTGGCGGAAGGCGCGGGCCACGTCATCCGAATAGACGCCGCTGTCATTGCTGAAGCCGCTGGCGTGGGAGGCGCCGGTGGTGATTTCGCCTTCCGCGCCGATCACCGCAATGCCGTCGCCAGCCTTCTCGGTCTCGTCGATATGATAGCCCGCGAAATCGATGAACTTGGCGTCTCCGTCGCCGACCACGCCGCGGAGCGAGGCCTGCGCCTCCTGCACTTCGCCGACCTTGTCGACGAGGCCGAGGGACTTGGCGGCCTCCGCCTGATAGGGGCCGGCCTCCAGCACGTCCTTGAGGTGGGCGGGGTCGAGCTTGCGGTCCTGCGCGGCGGACGCGATCTCGGACAGGTAGATCGAGCTCATCCAGCCCAGAGTCGCCTCACGGTGCGCCGGCGTATAGTCGTCGTAGAGGTAGGGGTTGACCGCGTTCTTGTACTGGTAGCGCTGCTCGTAGTCCGCCTTGATGCCGTACTTGTCGAATGCGCGCTTGAAGAACATGTCCTCGCGGGAAATGCCGACCGCCTGCAGGGAGGCCGACGGCTGCATCCAGAACTGATCGGCCGCGGCGCCGACCATGTAGCTGCCGGTGACGAACCCGCTCGGATAGAGGCCCTGGCTGTGCGCGACGACGAGCTTGCCGCTGGTGCGGAAGTGACGCAGGGCGCCGCGGATCTCGTCGGCGACCGCGGGGGCGAGGCCGCCCTCCGGCAAGCGCACCAGAAGCGCCTTCACGTGGGTGTCGCCTTCCGCCTGCTTCAGTCCGCTGACGATCTGCTGCACGGACAGGCTGTGCGAGCTCAGGAAGGCGAAGGGGTTGCGCGACTCCTGGTCGCTGATGGCCGTCCGCAGGTCGAGGCTGAGGATGGAGTTGGCCGGCGGCGGCGCAGGGCGCGAACTCGCAGCGATCATCCCGATCAGCACGATCGGAAGACCGACGAAGAACAGGAGCAGGCCGGCGAACACCCCCGCCATGGTCAGGAAGAACTGTTTCAAGCCCAAACGCTCCTATCGATCCACCAACGGACCGGCACGAAGCGTACCGGCTTCCCATGCCCCGTCAAGGAACGAGATCGCAATGGCGACGCGGTTCCGCAAGGGCTGGTGAAGTGGGCGCTGTTCGGGGAAATGGCGTCAACGGCTTTCCCTTTCTGCGCGCGTCGAGCTATCAGCCACTTGTCTCGTCGCAACTTATACTCACACACAGGCCGCCATGACCGTCGCCATCGACCCGTTCTACGCCATGGGCGTCAGCCGCATCGCCCATGAGCTCAAGTCGCAGGGACGCTCCATCATCCATATGGAGTTCGGTCAGCCCTCCACGGGCGCGCCGGGCCCCGCGATCGCGGCGGCGCACGCCGTGCTCGACTGCGATCCGATGGGCTATTGGGAAAGCCCGGAGCTGAAGGAGAGGCTCGCGCGGCGCTACCGCGACGTCTACGGCCTCGACGTCTCGCCTGAGCGCATCCTGTTGACCTGCGGCGCCTCGCCGGGGCTGGTCTGCGCCCTCTCGGCCGGGTTCGCGGCGGGCGCGCGCATCGCCATCGCGAGGCCAGGCTACGTCGCCTATCGCAACGCCATCCGCGCGCTGAAGCTCGAGCCCGTCGAGATCGCTTGCGGCGCGGAGAGCCATTACCGGCTGAACGCCGCGCATCTGGCGGCCCTCGACCCCGCGCCCGCCGGCGTCATTATCGCGAGCCCCGCCAATCCGACCGGCTCGATCATCCCCGAGGCGGATCTCAAGGCGCTGGCGGACGTCTGCCGCGCCCGGGGGATCAGGATCATCTCGGACGAGAT
>CAIUZX010000300.1 GCA_903903715.1 uncultured Caulobacterales bacterium | reverse complement strand
GATCTGATCGCTATGGACGTATCCGAGATCGACAGCGCCGCGCCCGGCCAGAGGGTGGAGCTGTTCGGCCAGAACCTGCCCGTGGACGAGGTCGCCGCCGCTGCGGGCACCACATCCTATGAACTGTTATCCCGCATCTCCCCGCGCGTTCGGCGCGCCTATGTGGGAGCGCAGTAGATGAACCCGGTTCAGGCGGTCGGCCGCTCCACCATCGGTCTCATGCGCACGGCGGGTCAGGTGACGCTTTTCGCCGGTCGCGGCCTCGCGGCCGCATTCTCCGCGCCTTGGTTCGCGGGTCAGTTCCTGCGGCAGGTCGTGGCGATCGGTTATCTCAGCCTGCCCGTCGTCGGCCTGACGGCGGTGTTCACGGGCGCAGCGCTCGCGCTCAACATCTATACCGGCGGCGGGCGCTTCAACGCCGAGCAGATCATGCCGCAGATCGTGGCGCTGGGCATTACGCGGGAGCTTGGCCCCGTGCTGGCCGCCCTGATGCTGGCGGGCCGGGTCAGCGCCGCCATCGCCGCCGAGATCGGCGCCATGCGCGCCACAGAGCAGATCGACGCCCTCAAGACCCTGTCGACGGACCCGTTCCGCTATCTGGTCGCGCCGCGCCTTTTGGCCGCCATCCTGACCCTGCCCTTCCTGACCGCAGTGGCCGACACAATCGGCGTCGCCGGCGGCTTCATGGTGGCGACCCAGACCCTGGGCTTCTCCGGCCCCCTCTATGTGCAGAACACCTGGAACTTCCTCACCCCCTGGGACATCCAGTCGGGCCTGATCAAGTCGGCGGTGTTCGGCTTCATCGTGGCGCTGATGGGCGCCTATCACGGCTATCACGCGTCCGGCGGCGCGAGAGGCGTCGGGCGCGCGACCACCCACGCGGTGGTGTCCGCCGCCATTTTGGTGTTCGCCGCCGACTACGTCCTCACCAGCCTCTTCTCGGCGAAATAGCCATGACCCCGATGCTTGAACTGCGCGGCGTGAAAAAGGCCTTCGGCTCCAAGGTGGTGCTGGACGGCGTCACCATCCCCGTCGAGAAGGGCAAGTCCCTCGTCATCATCGGCGGGTCCGGCCAGGGCAAGTCGGTGACGATCAAGATCGCCATCGGCCTCCTTCAGCCCGACGCCGGTCAGGTGTTCGTCGACGGCCAGGACGTGGCGGACATTCCGGACAAGGAGCGCGCAAAGCTCGCCGCGCGGTTCGGCATGCTGTTCCAGGGCGCGGCCCTGTTCGACAGCCTGACGGTCTGGGAGAACGTGGCCTTCCGCCTGATCAACGCCGACGGCGTGTCGCGCAAGGATGCGAAGGAGCGCGCCGTGGACGCCCTCGCCCGCGTCGGCCTCCCCGCCTCTGTCGCCACGCTCTATCCGATCGAGCTTTCCGGCGGCATGCAGAAGCGCGCCGGCCTCGCCCGCGCCGTCGTCGCCGCGCCCGAGATCATCTTCTTCGACGAGCCGACCACCGGTCTTGATCCCATCAACGCCGACGTCATCAACGACCTGATCGTGGAGCAGGTGAAGCGGCTGGGCTGCACCGCCGTCTCCATCACCCACGACATGGCCTCGGCCCGCAAGATTGGCGACGAGAT
>CAIUZX010000299.1 GCA_903903715.1 uncultured Caulobacterales bacterium | reverse complement strand
TCAGTTCGCCGGCAGTCCCAACTCGGCGCGGACGGCTGGATATGTGTCCTTTGTCTCGCAGGCGCAGCCGCGCAAGTGGCCGTCGCGACCCTGCCAGATCAAGGTGGGATAGTGCAAATTCACACCATTGTCCGCCAGCAAAGGGCTCAGGTCGTCGACGAACTGCCTGGCCTTCTCGACCAGCGCCGCGCGCGCAAGATCAAGATCCCCCGATGGATACCCTTCGCCGGTCCAGGCGTCGACCGGCATGCCTGTCCAGGTTTCAAAGGTCTTCCAGTCTCGCTTGGCCCAGAGCTCGCCGACGCCGGTGCGTTCGGGCCCCGTGGAGCGCGCACGTCTCGCGATCACGATCACGCGCGTGTCCACGCCAGCCTTGTGCAGGGCGGGGAAAACCTCGGATTCGAAGCGAATGCAGTCGGGGCAGGATCGAAATGAGACCATATAGATCCATCGCGACTTTGACAGGCCAGGGGAGACCCAACCGGCCTGTGTGATCAGCGCGCGGATCTTGTCTTCACCCACTGAGAGGGTGCGTATGCCAGCTGCCTGAGCCTCAGCAGTCTCGGCGCGTCCCGGCGTGGCGAACACCATCGCAGCCGAGAATGCGAGACCGGCGCCAACGGCGAGCATTGCGGAATAAAGGGCGGGCCGGGCGAGACGACGACTCATTTTCTCCGCTCCCTCGCCGCTCATGTGGTCCGTCAGACGACCCGCTCGACCAGCATGCGTTTGATGCCGGCGATGGCCTTGGCGGGATTGAGTCCCTTCGGGCACACCTGGGCGCAGTTCATGATCGTATGGCAACGATAGAGCTTGAACGGGTCTTCGAGCCCATCGAGCCTGTCGCCAACCGCTTCGTCACGGCTGTCCACCAGCCATCTGTAGGCCTGCAGCAAAGCTGCCGGTCCAAGATACTTGTCGCCGTTCCACCAATAGGACGGGCATGAGGTCGAACAACAGGCGCACAGGATGCACTCGTAAAGGCCATCCAGCTTCGCGCGATCCTTGGGAGACTGCGTCCATTCCTTTTGCGGCATGGGCGTGTCCGCTTGGAGCCAGGGCTCGATGGAAGCATATTGGGCGAAGAACAGCGTCAGATCTGGAACGAGATCCTTCAGCACCGGCATGTTCGGCAGCGGCGAAATCTGCACCGCTTCGCCCGGAACATCAGCCCAAGCATGCGTGCAGGCCAGGGTGTTTCGACCGCCGATATTCATGGCGCATGAGCCGCACACCCCCTCACGGCAAGAGCGACGGAACGAGAGCGTCGGATCCATCGTGTTCTTGATGTGGAAGATCGCGTCGAGCACCATCGGCCCGCACTGATCAACTGCTACATCGTAGGTGTCCCACCGCGGATTGGCGCCCGTTTCCGGGTCGAACCGATAGATCTTGAAGGCCTTGACGGTCTTGGCGCCCGCTGGCGCGGGATGGTGCTTGCCCTTGGTGATCTTCGAGTTTTTAGGGAGCGTGAACTGGACCATGATCTTGCCTTAAGCCTCCGCCCTAGTAGACCCGCGCCTTGGGCGCGATATAGGCGATGTCGTTGGTCAGGGTGTAGGCGTGAACAGGGCGATAATCGATCGCCACCTTGCCGTTTGCGGGATCGAACCAGGCAAGCGTGTGCTTCATCCAGGTCTCGTCATTCCGCTCCTTGAAGTCTTCCCGGGCGTGAGCGCCGCGGCTTTCTTCGCGGTTGGCGGCGGACGCCACGGTCACGGCGGCCTGGCCGATCAGGTTGTCAAACTCAAGGGTCTCCATGAGGTCGGTGTTCCAGATCAGCCCACGATCCGACACGCCGATGTCCTTCGAGCGCTTGTAGATGTCGGTGATGCGCGTCACGCCGTTTTGCAGCGTCTCGTCGGTGCGGAAAACCGCGACGTCTTCCTGCATCGCCTTCTGCATTTCAAGCCTCAACTTGGCGGTCGGCTCGGCGCCCGAGGCGTTCCGGAAGGCGTCGAAGCGAGAAACGTGACCATCGGTCCAGGCGGCTTTCGCCTCCGGGATCTTGGCGCCCTTCTCGACGATTTCAGCGGCGCGAAGCCCGGCGGCCCGCCCGAAGACCACGAGGTCGGTGAGGGAGTTGGAGCCTAGGCGGTTGGCCCCGTGCACTGAAACGCACGCCGCTTCGCCGACGGCCATCAGGCCAGGCACGACCTTGTCGGGGTCGCCGCCGACCTTGGTCAGCACTTCGCCGTGATAGTTACAGGGGATGCCGCCCATATTGTAGTGGACGGTGGGCAGGACCGGGATCGGCTCCTTGGTCACGTCCACACCGGCAAAGACCTTGGCCGACTCCGAGATGCCCGGCAGGCGTTCGTGCAGGATCTTGGGATCAAGGTGATCGAGGTGGAGGTGGATATGGTCCTTGTTCGGGCCGACGCCCCGACCTTCGCGGATCTCGACGGTCATCGCGCGGCTGACGACATCTCGGCTCGCGAGGTCTTTGGCCGAGGGCGCATACCGCTCCATGAAGCGTTCGCCTTCGGAGTTGGTCAGATATCCGCCTTCACCGCGTGCGCCTTCGGTGATCAGGCACCCCGCGCCGTAAATTCCGGTCGGGTGAAACTGGACGAACTCCATATCCTGCAAGGGAAGGCCCGCCCGCAAAACCATCGCGTTGCCGTCGCCAGTGCAGGTGTGGGCCGACGTACAGGAGAAGTAACCGCGTCCGTATCCGCCCGTCGCCAGGATGACCATCTGCGCCGAGAACCGGTGCAGCGTGCCGTCATCGAGCTTCCACGCGGTGACGCCCCGGCAGACACCGTCGTCCATGATGAGGTCGAGGGCGAAGTACTCGATAAAGAACTCGACGGAGTTGCGCACGGACTGACCGTAAAGGGTGTGCAGAATGGCGTGGCCGGTCCGGTCCGCCGCGGCGCAGGTGCGCTGGATGGGGCCTTCGCCGTAATTCTTGGTCATCCCGCCGAAGGCGCGCTGATAGATCTTGCCTTCGTCCGTACGAGAGAAAGGCACGCCCCAATGCTCCAGCTCATAAACGGCGGCCGGTGCGTTACGGCAGAGATATTCGATCGCGTCCTGATCGCCCAGCCAGTCCGATCCCTTCACGGTGTCGTACATGTGCCAGCGCCAGTCATCCCCACCCATGTTGCCGAGGCTTGCCGAAATGCCGCCTTGCGCTGCAACCGTATGACTGCGGGTCGGAAAGACCTTACTGACGCAGGCCGTCTTCAGGCCGGCTTGCGCACAGCCCAAGGCCGCGCGAAGGCCGGATCCGCCGGCTCCGACCACAACAACGTCGTAGCTGTGATCGACGAAGGAATAGGAAGCCATGCTGTTCGACCGTTCTTTAGTGAACCGGACCGCCGACGAAGGCGACCCAGAGAATGGAGAAGGCCGCGACCGACCAGAGACCCCAACAGAGGGCGCTGTTCAGAAGCAGGGCGACGATCCGTGTGGCGGGCGTGTGGACGTAGTCCTCAATCACCACCTTCAGACCTTCGCGCATATGGAGAAATGATACGCTGATCAACAACAGCGACATGATGGCGTTGACCGGCTGGCGAAGCATCAAGACGGCGCTTTCGTAGCCCAAAGGCGCCACCTTGATCGCCGCATACACCGCCCAGAGGCAAAGCGGCACGAGCGCGATCGATGTCGTCCGCTCAACGAGGAAGCCGCTCACCCCGTGGTGCGCTGAACCTAGTCCCCGTGCTCGGCTGAGCGGCGTGCGAAAGTCGTTCCCGCTCATCGTACAGCTCCAGTTTGCATGGCGAGCGCCCAGACGACAACACTGGCCACGAGGGCGAAGGCCATTGCGGCCACCGCCGTCATGTTCGCGGTGCGGGGTTGAAAGCCGGCGCCCGCGTCCCAGACCAGGTGGCGAAGTCCGGCCGCTAGGTGATAAAACACCGATACGGTCAAGCCGAACAGGACGGTTTTGCCGCCCCAGGTCCCCAGCAGGGCCATGATCAGTCCGAAAGCCTCCGGTCCGACCATCAATGCGGTGAACCAAGTAGCCGCGATGATCGCGCCGCCATAAAGGGCTATGCCCGTTGCGCGCGTCAGGATCGAGGCCGCCATCGTGACGTGCCAGCGCCAGACCTGCATATGAGGCGCAACCGGACGCGCCCCGCCGCCCTTGCCTTTGGAGGTGGCCTCAGCCATGTGCGTAGCGCTCTCCCCGTTCGACGGCGCGAAAGCCGCCTTAGACCGAAATCGGCGCGACTCCCGTTTCATCTTGAAGCGGTCGTCTTGCGCGCGGACTTTTAGCTGCAGCCTCGCCCAAGTCAACGAAACCAACGATGACAGGTCGGAGGTGTGCGTCCTGGAACGGATTGGCAAGTGCTCCGCTTAAGATTTGATGCACGCGCGGCGCATGTTCCCGTCGCAGGTGACTATTCTCTCGATTCCTTCGAACGATTCGCCTTTTCGACGAGGCCAGACACGCCTTCTCGACGGCTCAAGGCATCCGCCACATCATCCGGCGAAACCCCTAGCGCGGTTATCAACACCAGCCAGTGGTACAAGAGGTCAGCGCTTTCCGAGACCAGCGCCTCCCGATCATGCAAGGTCGCGGCGATCACTGTCTCAACAGCCTCTTCGCCGAACTTCTTGGCGGCCTTGGTCGGATCCTGCAGCAGGCTGGCTGTGTAGGACGTTGCGGCTTCAGCTGATTTGCGGGCCTGAATGGTAGCCAGCAGGCGTTCAAGCGTTTCCGAGAAGCGGGTCATGGTCAGAAGCTCCCGCGCAGGGCTGCGCATGCTATAGTCTCACGGGAACGCCCGCCGCAGCGAGACCGCTTTTGGCTTCCTGCACCGAGATCTCGCCGAAATGGAAGATCGAAGCGGCCAGCACCGCGTCAGCGCCCCCTTCCACCACCGCCGAAATCAAATGGTCAACTGTTCCTGCGCCCCCGGACGCAATGACCGGCACGGAAACGGCGCCGGTGACGGCCCTCAGCAGCTCCAGATCATAGCCCGTCTTCGCGCCGTCCCGGTCCATGGACGTCAGGAGGATTTCACCTGCGCCTTTCGCGGCCGCCAATTCGGCGTAGGCCACGACGTCTTTACCTGTGTCGGTTCGACCTCCGAAGGTGAAGACATTCCAGGCGTCCGGCGCTCGATGCCTGGCGTCAATCGCAGCAACGACGCATTGCGCGCCGAAAGCGCCCGCAAGTCGCGAGATGAGTTCTGGGTCTTCCACTGCGGCTGTATTGACGGATACCTTGTCGGCGCCGGCGCGGAGGAGCTTGCGAGCATCCTCAACGCTTCGGACGCCCCCGCCCACAGAGAGGGGCATAAAGCAGACTTCGGCTGTGCGTGCGATGACATCGTACAGAGCGCCGCGGCCCTCAGACGATGCTGTAATATCGAGAAACATCAGTTCGTCGGCGCCTGCGGCGTCGTAGGCCGCCGCTTGCTCCACGGGATCTCCAGCGTCGCGCAGGCTGACGAACTGGACGCCCTTGACCACTCGGCCGCCCTTGACATCGAGGCACGGGATGACGCGCGTCTTGATCATGTCGCGGGCGGCGCCGATGACTTGGTTTCAGGCGAACGCGCCGCTCGGAGCGCTTCCCCCGCCAACAATGCGCCGGTGTAGAGCGCCTTTCCAAGCACAGCCCCCGCGATCGGCGCGCCGCGCCGTGCTTTCAGCCCATGAATGTCGGACAGATCTGCAACGCCGCCTGAGGCGATCACCGGGATGTGCACGGCGTCGGCGACCGCGCCCACCGCCTCGATATTGACCCCTTGTAGGGCGCCATCGCGGGCGATGTCCGTCACGATGAGAGCGCAGACGCCGGCGTCCTCAAAGCGCCTGGCGAGATCGATCCCGGTGAGATCGGACGTTTCGAGCCAACCGTCCACGGCGGCGCGGCCGTCGCGCAGGTCGATGCCGACCGCGACCTGCTCCGGGAAGGCCGCCGCCGCAGCGCGCACGAAGTCCGGATCACGCACTGCGGCCGTCCCGAGGATCACCCGACTGACACCCTGTTCGATCCAGGCCTCTATGGAAGGCATGTTGCGCAAGCCGCCGCCGATCTGGACCGGGATCGAGACCGCGCGCAGGATCGCTGCGACGGCCGGCGCATTCACTGAGCGTCCCTCGACGGCGCCGTCCAGATCCACGACATGCAGCCACTGAAATCCCTGTTTGGCGAATTTCGACGCCTGATCCGCCGGGTCGTCATTGAAGACCGTCGCCTCGGACAGGTCGCCCCTCAAAAGTCGGACACACTGACCGCCCTTCAGGTCTATGGCGGGATAAAGGATCAAGGTCGCCACTCCAAGAAGCGCTGGATAAGCTCAAGACCGGCTGTCTGGCTCTTTTCTGGATGAAACTGGACGCCAGCGGTGTTTTCACGAATCACCATGGCCGCAAACGGCCCACCGTGGTCGGTGATGGCCGCGGCGTGTTCCGGATCGGTAGGCTGAAAGACATACGAGTGGGTGAAGTACATGTGTGTCCCGGACGCCATGCCCGTCAACAGGGGATGCTCCCGCAAGGGTTCGACTGTGTTCCAGCCCATGTGCGGCACCTTTGCGCCGGGCTGATCGGGAGTCATCTTTCGTACGTCGCCGCCGATCCAGCCGAGACCTTTTGTGTCTCCGAACTCAAGACCGCGATCTGCAAGGAGTTGCATGCCGACACAAACGCCAAGGAACGGCGCGCCACGTGTCTTCACCGCATGGGTCATCGCCTCGATCAGTCCGTCTCGCGCGACAAGCGCCGCCATACAGGTGCGAAAGGCTCCGACACCCGGAAGGACGATATAGTCAGCTCTCATGACGAATTCCGGATCAGATGTCGCCCGGATATCTCGATGCTTGCCCAGCTTGTTTGCCGCAGCCCAAAGCGCCTTCTCCGCCGATGGAAGGTTTCCGGACCCGTAATCGATCAGGGCGACAGTTCGCATCTGAGGCTTAAAGCACGCCTTTGGTCGACGCGGCGAGCCCCGCCGTCTTGGGATCGTGCTCCACCGCGACACGCAGCGCGCGGCCGAGCGCCTTGAATCCGCTTTCGGCGATATGGTGATTGTTCTCGCCATAGATCGTCTCGAGGTGAACACATGCGCCCGCGTTCATGGCGAAGGCGTGATGGAATTCCTTGAAGAGCTCGGTGTCGAAATCGCCGAGCTTGTCGCGCGTAAAGGCGACCTTCCACACGAGATAAGGGCGATTGCACAGGTCCACTGCGCATCGGGATAGGGTCTCGTCCATCGGAATATAGGCGTGCCCGAACCTGCGCAGGCCCTTGTACCCGGGCAGCGCCGCGGCGAAGGCCTGTCCAAGGACGATGCCTGTATCTTCAACAGTGTGATGAGCGTCGATCTGCAGGTCGCCCTTGCACTCCACAGTCAGATCAAAGCCGCCGTGCCGTGCGAGGCTGTCGAGCATGTGGTCGAAAAAGCCTATGCCAGTATCGATTGTTGACGCG
>CAIUZX010000298.1 GCA_903903715.1 uncultured Caulobacterales bacterium | reverse complement strand
GCAGTTCGTCACCTTGCACGTCGGCGCAGGCACATTCCTACCGGTCAAGTCCGAAGACATCTCTCAGCATCGCATGCATTCCGAGTTTGGCGTGATTTCCCCGGAGACAGCGCTAGTCCTCAACGAGACTTGGGAGCGGGGCGGACGCGTCATCGCGGTCGGGACCACGTCCGCTCGCCTGCTCGAATCAGCGGCCACGGATCGCCACAGGATCGAGCCGTTTCATAGCGAAACGGACATCTTCCTTCGCCCGGGACATCACTTCAGAGCGGTCGATGGCTTGATCTCCAACTTTCACCTGCCGCGCTCGACGCTTCTCATGCTCCTGTCCGCATTTTCAGGCTACGAGCGGGTGCGAAACGCCTATGCCCACGCCATCGCATCAGGCTACCGCTTCTTCAGCTACGGCGACGCGGGCCTGTGGTGGCCGGAACGGGTTTGATGAACGGATTTGAGTTTTCAATCGACGCTGTTGATGGCGCGGCGCGTACCGGACGGTTGTCGACGCCGCGCGGCGACATTCGTACGCCTGCCTTCATGCCCGTCGGGACCGCTGGAACCGTCAAGGCGATGACCGTCGACCAGGTCAGTCAAACCGACGCAGACATCCTTCTCGGCAACACCTATCACCTCATGCTGCGTCCGACGGCGGAGCGCGTTCGACGGCTCGGCGGCCTGCACCAGTTCATGCGCTGGCCAAAACCGATCCTGACCGACAGCGGCGGCTTTCAGGTCATGTCGCTGTCCGGCATCTCCAAGGTCACGGAAGAAGCCGTCACGTTCCGCAGCCATCTGGACGGATCTGCGCATGTCCTCTCGCCCGAAAGGTCGATCGAAATCCAGGCGGATCTTCTCGGGGCCGACATATCGATGCAGCTGGACGAATGCGTGTCCTGGCCGGCTGACCGTACCCGGGCGACCGAGGCGCTTCGGCTTTCGGCGAGGTGGGCGAAGAGGTGCAAGATTGCCTTCGGCGCGCGGGACCAGCAGGCGTTGTTCGGCATCCAGCAAGGCTCCACCTTCGAAGATCTCCGGCGCGAATCAGCTGACCGGCTGCAGGAGATCGGTTTTGACGGCTACGCGATCGGCGGCCTCGCCGTCGGCGAGGGACACTCGGCCATGGTCGCGACGCTGGACTATGCAGCCGCCCAGCTCCCGCGCGAGCGCCCCCGCTATCTGATGGGCGTCGGCAAACCCCTCGATATCGTCGAGGCGATCGCCCGCGGCGTGGACATGTTTGATTGCGTGCTGCCCACACGATCAGGGCGACACGGTCAAGCCTGGACGTGGAACGGGCCGATGAACCTGAAAAATGCGAAGTTCGCCGATGACGACACAGCGTTGGACCCGGAAACACCCTCCCCGCCCAGCAGGGACTACTCCAGAGCCTACCTGCACCACCTGATCAAGTCAGGGGAGATTCTCGGCCAGGTGCTCCTGTCCTGGCACAACATAGCGTTCTTTCAAGCGCTTACGGCGTCTGCCCGCACAGCGATCGCCGAGGGGCGGTACGAGACATTTGTGCGAAATTTCAGGGACCGCCAAGCCGGGCCGTCAGCCTAGCCGCGAAGCTGCGCCGTATCAGTTCTTCTCGTGGGGCGTGACCGCGGCGCTCGGCGGCGGCTGGGCCGCGACCACCGGTTGCGCCGTCACCTGTGCGGACTTGCGAGGCTCAAAGGACAAGGGCGCCGCCGGCCAGGCGCAATTATGCATGACGCCCAATCCTTTGAGGAACGACCGCCTGGCCATGCCAGCGGCGATGGCCCGATGAGCGCGCACATCCGCACTCGCAGCGCCAGAGAGCTTGCGCACCCACGTCTTCATGGGAATAACGCCCTCGGCCGTGTCCTTGACAGCGTCCAACGCAGCTTGAGCCGCCATGCTGGCGCCCTTGTCATAAACGTCCTTGCGCTTTGATTCCCGAGGGGTGTCGAGGTCAGGGCCCAGCACAACGTCGAGCTCGCCGACCGCGGAGAGAAGCGCTTCGCACGTATCCAGCCCATGACTGTCGTACGGATTTACAATCGCCCTTTGAAGGGCGGCGGGGATCGCATCCTGCATGAGATTGAAGTCGCGCAATGGCGCCTGCACCGCCCCGCCGACACCCGCCGTGGTCTGGCTCACCGTGTCGCTCACAGCAGCAGACCCTCTCGACGCAACATCCGGCGGCCCCTTCATCGCACAGCCGCCACAGGCGACGAGGCTGGACAGCGCGAGCAACATTGCGAAACGGTGCTTCATGGGCGACGTTCTCCTGAAGGTCAGGATAAGCGCACAACTGCGGCTTGCGCGAGGCGAAACCGTCAAAGGAGCATCAATTCCCTGCGACTTTCAGCGATTGCGTTCACAGCTTCGTCGACAAACCGTCCGGTTGGGCTTGCGCCGCCAGCGCGCCGCCACTAGGGTCCGCTCGCTTTTGACAGCAGCACCCCAGAGCCTGTAGCTCAGTCGGTAGAGCACGTGACTTTTAATCATGGGGTCCTGGGTTCGAATCCCAGCGGGCTCACCAAACTCTTGGGTCAAAGCGCTGTGAACAGCGCCGCCACATCCGGACAGAAAGAAGGCCGCCCTTAGGCGGCCTTCTGCCGTTTTGTCTTGTCGCTCTATAGCGGCAGTTCAGTTTTGGCCGGTAAACCGAACTGGAATTTTGATTTCGCCGACTTTTGTACCCATTGGCAGGGACTCAGCCACGCACAAAGCGGCCTTGTCGAACCCGCGCCCAGGAGCGCTATTCTCGACAACCTTGCATTCGCTCAGCTTTCCGCCTTGCGCTGTGCATTGCAAAGTAACGCTGGCGGCGTCATGTGTATTTGCATGGCGCTCCACACACTGGTCAACACGCTCCTGGAAACCAGATCCAGCAAATGCTGATGACGACATCGAGAGGCCCAGCAAAGCACCCACAACTATAACACCCTTGATTTTCATTTTTAGCACCTTCACTAGGGTTGGTTTATAGACATGACCCCAAAATAGTGAATACCTAGGAAAAATTTTCGGGAGTAAGTCAGAAATACAGTTAAAATCAAATTCATATATGCCCAAATTCGATCAAGGCACGCGTTACCCTCTCATTAAGCAATCCGAGCTAGCGTCCACTTTGCGCTGAAGTCTTCCGTGCTGAGGCGTCAACAGATCAAAGAGGGTAAGATGAATTTTCAGCGGTTTGCCGATTTGCCAATCCTTGTGAAAATGGGTCTTGCTCCAGCGTGCGCCGCGCTGACCGTGGCAGTTTCAGCTGCTGCTATGTTGACCATTGAGGCGCGGCAGGCCAGCGACCTGAAACACGTAGTTCAAATTGACCTACCGGAAAGCCTACGCTTGAAATCGGTCGCCGAGCGGATCGCAAATGTCCACGGCAAGCTCTACATGCTCATGACCCATCAGGCGGCGGATATCGACGCCTCCAAGGTCACGACGGAAATGTCGAACCTTATGTCGGAAATCGACAGCGTCATCGCCGAAGTCAAATCCATCGAAACTGTCGCCGACCCTGCGGAACGCACCGAACTCGCGGCATTGCGAAAGGATCTCGCCGATACGCGCAACTCGCTCGACGCCGTCGGCGCCATGATCGGCGTGGACTTCAAGACCGCAGCGGGGTTCATCTCTCCGTTCGAAGAGACCTACCAACACATGCAATCGCGTCTTGCGACGATCGTGGACACGCAAACTGCAACCTCGCGAAAGCGCGCCGACGC
This sequence comes from uncultured Caulobacterales bacterium, assembly GCA_903903715.1. Classification (GTDB taxonomy): domain Bacteria; phylum Pseudomonadota; class Alphaproteobacteria; order Caulobacterales; family Caulobacteraceae; genus CAIMFV01. The sequence continues at coordinate 127 of CAIUZX010000298.1, read as the reverse complement.
AAGTTACGCCATGACTCAAGCCGCCAGTCTGGCCATGGGACTGGGCGCGTGCGCCGTTCTGCTGTTGGTGGTTGGCGCCGCTCTGGCGTCCATCCTGCCGTTGCGTCGGGACATTTTGAAGATCGCG
>CAIUZX010000297.1 GCA_903903715.1 uncultured Caulobacterales bacterium | reverse complement strand
GCCATCATCGGCGCGTCGGCGAGTCTTGCGCCCCCAAGCCCGAGAAGCAGTCGGTAGCCGACAATCGCGACGTAGAGGGTGAGGAGAAGGGTCAGCGCTGTTGGAAAGACCGAGTCCGGTCCGGTCAGGGCGAAATATCCCGCCTGCGAATAGTATCGCACATTGCAATCGACAGCTGACAGCACGCTCCTCACGACGCCCGCATCGACATCTGGGGCTGGACACACGCCGCTCATCTGCGCGCTCCCAAGTCTTCCGTCATGAACCGGTTCAGCCATGCAGAAGGATCATCGCCAAGCTCCGCCCTGAGCGCGTCCAGGCGCCGGACGGACTTTTCGGTGCCAGCCAGCACGCGAAGAAATCCTGGCATGCCTGTCAGGTCGAGGCGGGCCACCGCGCTCTGCTCGCCCTGCTTGACCAGAAAGCACCTTGAGGTGTCGGGGAGCGCGCGGATCAGACCGAATTCGTGCTCAGAAAGCCCGAACCCTTCGATGTAGTCCGCGGCGCGGGCCTTCGGGTTGGGCAGGAAGATCTGCGTCGCCGCCTGCTCGATGATCGCGGCGGCGATCCGGCTTTCGAGAGCGTCGCCAGCGCTCTGCGTGCAGAAACCCACGAGCCCGTTGCGCTTGCGGATCGTCTTTTCCCAATCCTTCAGTCGCGCGACGAAAACCTCGTCATCCAGCGCCTTCCAACCTTCGTCGATCACGATGATCGTCGGCTGCCCGTCAAGCTGCTGCTCTACGCGATGGAAAAGGTACATCATAGCCGGTGTTCGCGTGACCGGCGTATCGAGCACGCGCGTCATGTCGAAACCGTGCTGGTCCTTGTCGAACTGGATCAGATCCCGCTCGTTGTCGAACAGCCAGGCGTGCTCCCCGCCATCGCACCAGGCCTTCAGCCGGGCGGAGAGATCGCCGGCGCTCGGCCGCCGACCACCGACGAACAGTTCACGAAGATAGCGAAGGCGCCGGTGATCCATCGGCTGATCGTAGTTCGCGTCGATAGCGTCGGCGATCATCGCACGGTCTTCGGCGTCGAGAGTCTCGCCTTCGCCGCTAAGAAGTTGGCCGAGCCAGCCGACCAGAAAGGCCCGATTGGCGGCGTTGTCGGGCAATTGCAGCGGATTGAGACCGGTCGGTTCGCCGGGACGCAGAACATCATAGTGCCCGTCGACAGCCCGGATGAAAGTTTCGGCGCCGCGGTCCTTGTCGAAATAGACCACCCTCGGACGGAACTTCTGGGCCTGCGCCAGAAGGAAGGTGAGCAAGACCGTCTTCCCCGATCCGCTGGGGCCGATCATCGTGAAATTGCCGAGGTCGCCGTTGTGAAAGTTGAAGTGGAACGGGCCGTGCGCGGTGGTTTCCAGCAGCGTCACCGCCGGGCCCCAGTGATTACCCGAAGCCTGGCCCACCGAGTGATTGTGCAGCGAGGCGTAACTGGCGAAATTCGCCGCCGAGATCAGGCCCTTGCGTGCGATGAACTGGAAGTTTCCCGGGAACTGGGCCCAGAAGGCCGGCTCCATGTTCACGTCTTCCCGCACCGCGACGGCGCCGGCTTCAGTGAGGGCGGATTGCACGTCGGCCACAGCCTGATCGAGCTCCTCAAGAGAGGAGGCGCGCACGAGAACCGAGAGGTGATGCTCCCCGTAAGCCGCCCGGCCCGAGCCCACCTCATCCCTCGCTGCGCCCAACTCCTGGCGAAGGGAGTAGGCGTCATCGTCCGTCGCGCGCAACCGGCGGAAGGCAAGGTTCATGCGGTCAAGCGCGACCTGTCGATCTACAAACGCAAAGCTCTCCGTCAGGGTAACTTCATAGGGAAGCCGCAGCATCCCATCCAGCAGCCCCGGCGCAGTGCGGGACGGGTGGTCTTTCATCGACACCATCGCGCCGAACTGCGCAGGACGCGTCCCGGCCGGCGCGATTTCGAGAGCGTCGAGGCCAAAACTCAGGCGCCGATCCGATATTGCGTCACCAATATCTCCCGTCGGCGTTTGAATGCGACGCGACTCCCCGTGGATCAGCGAGGCCAGAAACGCGCATGGCTCCGACATCTGACCCTGCTTGGTCGAGTATGCCGCCAGCGGACGGGGACGATAGGGCGTGAGCGCCGCCTCGAAGCTTTCACGCAGGCCGTGCAACTGGCGGATCGACTGGACCAATGGCTCGGTATTGCGGGTGGCGGACCGGAAAAGCCGGTCGATCATGCCCGCGCCACCCTGCAGGGGGCGCCTGACGAGGGTCAGATAGAGATCGTTCACGAACAGACGCCGTTCGGAGAGCTTGGCCCTCCATGTCCGGTCGAGATCCCGGCAGAAGGGCTGATCCGGCTCGCCCTCGATGAAGGGATGCACCTGCCGCCTGACAATGTGATGGTAGATGGCCAGCCGCGAGCTCGCCGCGCCCCGGAGCAAGGTCTCGCGCACCTGCTTGCGGTAGTTGAGCTCTCCATCGTCCGCCGTCTCGAACGGAAATCCTTCAAGCTTCAGCACCTGAAGCAGCATGCCGTCCCGCGTGATGAGGGTCACATCATCGACATGGCGGGCGTAGGGCAGGCGTGAGCCGACCGTCACCTCGCGAGTGGCGAAGCCCTTGGGCAGTCCGAGATTGGCGACCAGGGCCGTCATGATCGGACGCTCACTCGCAGGGACGGCTTACGCGCCATAGCTGTTTGCGCCCCAGAAACCATGGTTGCGCACACGAGGACACCGGCTGACCCGCGTGATCCAGAGGTCGAAAAACCGCGGTTCGCTGAGGCATCCGACATAGCCCACAAGGTGGACGACCAGCGCCACGGGCAGGACCCAGAACGACTTGGTGATCAAGAACGCCTCAACCGTCACGATCAGATTGAACACCGCATAGCTGTAGGTCACGCCGCCGATCATCTGGGGGCGGGTCAGGGCGGAGAAGATCGGGTCGGAAACGAGAGCGTTCATGGTCGCCTATCGCGCTCCGCTCGCAACGCCCTTGATACCCGCGACGATGGCTGCTGCGCCGAAGACGATGAATGCGCCGACGATGACGGTCAGGCCGCGCTTCCAGTCGATGCGGCCGGTCAGCATCATCAAACCCACCACCGCAACGGCGATGACCGCGGCTGTGGTCGCCAGATTGCCGAG
>CAIUZX010000296.1 GCA_903903715.1 uncultured Caulobacterales bacterium | reverse complement strand
GCGGAGCTGGGGCAGCAGTTTCTGGGTGAGGAAGAAGACGCCCTTGACGTTGGTGTCCATGACCTTGTCCCAGCCCACCTCCGGAAATGACCCCAGTGGCGCGCCCCAGGCGGCGCCGGCATTGTTGATCAGAACGTCGAGCCTGGGCTCCAGCGCGGCGAACCGGTCGGCGAGGCCTTCAGCCCCCGCCACCTGCGACAGGTCCGCCGGCAGGGGCACACACTCGCCGCCATAGGTCTCGACCAGGCGCTTGGCCGTCGCTTCGCAGGCGTCCGCTTTCCGGGAGGAGATGTAGACCTTCGCGCCGCCGGACAGGAACCCCGCCGCGATCATCTCGCCGATGCCGCGCGAGCCGCCGGTGATCAGAACCACCTTTCCCTTGACTGAAAACAGGTTGTCGAACGTCGGCGTCATATGAGCTCCCCAGGTCACGGCCGTATCGGCGTATGTGTTTTGTGAATTTGAGCACCAATCGTCGCCGCCGTGAACCCGCTTTCGGGGTGGACAGGGACAGCGGCTTTGCGCTCAATCCTGCGCGACAGCTCGACACGAACCTCAAGAGTGCGCACCCATGTCCTTCAACTCGCCCCTCGTCCTGTCCGGACCGCTCCGCTCGCCACGCCAGATGCTGGCTGAGCAGGAATATGGCGGGCATATCTCCATCCACGACGACGCGATGGCGGAAAAGCTCGGCTTCCGCGCCGGCCCGATTGAAGGCCCGACCCATTTCAGTCAGTTCGCCCCCCTGATGGCCCAGATCTGGGGACAGGCCTTCTTCGAGCGCGGCTGCATCTCGTCCCACTATCTGAACATGGTGATCGAGGGTGAAGAGGTCCGCGCCTTCGCTGAAGTCCCGCCGCCCGGCGTCACGCGCACCCGCGTCTGGGCGGAAAAGGCCGACGGCACGCCGGTGCTGGAGGCGAGCGCGAGCCTTGGCCCCGACCACGGCCAGACCCTGCTGGAGGGGCGCATGGCCGCGCTCCGGCCGCCGGAAAAGCTGCTGATCCTCGAAGACCTGCACGTCGGCATGACCGGCAAGACCGATGAGCTGGTCCGCATGGATCCTGACCAGAACATGGGCAAGCTCTATCCGTTCAGCCTCAATCAGAAGCTTGCAGCGATCACCGAGCCCTCCGACTGGTACGCGAACGGCGCCTCCACGCCCTGGGGCCGGGCCATCATCCCCTTCGAGATGGTCAGCGTTCTGGCGGAATATTCGAGCCACAAGGCCGGATTTCCGGTGAAGGGCCCGGCGGTCGGCCTGTTCGCCGACCAGGAGATCCGCATGATCGACGGGCCGCTGTTCGTCGGCGAGGACTATCTGATCCGCCGCGAGATCGTCGCCCTGTCGGAGAGCAAGCGGACGGAATCCTTCTGGGTGCTGTCGAAGATCTATGACGCGACCGGCGATACGCTGAAGGCGCAGATGCTGCTCAATCACGCCAGCCTGAAGCACTCCTATGCCGGATACGCTGAGACGGCCTGAGACTTCCCCCTACCCGCGCCAGCGGAAACCCATTATCGGTGTCGCCCCCGCGCCAGCGGCCAAGGAGGATGGAGCGTCTTGACGTCCACAACTGGAATTCTGCCTGACCGCGAGATGCGCGACCTGGCGCAACGCGGCGTCATCGCCTCGGACGTCCCCCTGCTCGACGTGCAGTTCCAGCCCGCAAGCCTCGACCTTCGCCTCGGCTCCGAACTCGTCGAACTGAAGGCGAGCTTCCTCGCAGGGCGCGGCGCAACGGTGGCGGAGCGTCTGCCGGATCTGCGCGTGTCCACAGCGTCCCTCGACGACGGCGCGGTGCTGGAGCCGGGCAAGGTCTATCTGGTCAAGCTGTCGGAATCCCTGAACCTGCCGGCCGACCTGTCAGGACTGTGCAACCCCAAGAGCTCCGCCGGGCGGCTCGACATTTTCACCCGCGTCGTCACCGATTATGGCATCGAGTTTGAAGGGGTTCGCGCAGGCTATGAAGGCCCGCTCTACGCCGAGATCGCCCCCAGAACGTTTCCAATCCGCCTGCAGCGCGGCTCGACGCTGAACCAGCTTCGCCTGCGTCGCGGCGCCGCGCGGGTGGACGATGCCGGACTGCATGCCGAACACTGCGACCGCCCCATGGTGGATGGCGACATCGCCCTCAATCGCGGTCTGATCCTGCATGTGAATTTGAGGGGCCCGGAGGGTCGTCCGGTCGGCTATCAGGCGAAGAGCCCGACTGCCCCGATCACTTTTGATCGTCCAGGCGCCCTCGACCCGCAGGACTTCTGGACGCCCATCGCGCCGTCGGCCGACGGCCGGTTGATCCTGGAGCCCAACGCCTTCTACATCCTCTCCTCCCTCGAAAAGATCTTCATCCCCTCCGACATGGCCGCGGAGATGGAAGCCTTCGACCCCTTGATGGGCGAATACCGCGCGCACTATGCGGGGTTCTTTGACCCGGGCTTTGGCCTGTCGGAAGCGCGAGCGGGCGGAAACGCCGTGCTGGAAGTGCGAAGCCGCGAGGTGCCGTTCGTTCTGGAGCATGGTCAACCTGTGGCGCGCCTCGTCTTTGATCGCCTCGCCGGACCACCGGAGCGGCTCTATGGCGTCGATTTGCCGTCAAATTATCAGAATCAGGG
>CAIUZX010000295.1 GCA_903903715.1 uncultured Caulobacterales bacterium | reverse complement strand
TGGCGTACGCCGCTGGACCCCAAGTCGCGCGGGCCGATCCTCAGGTATGGCCTCGCGCTGGGGGCCATGAACCTCACCTTTTATCTTGCGCTGGAGCGGACCCCGCTGGGTCTGGCGGTGGCGCTCGAGTTCATCGGACCGATAGGCGTCGCCGTGGCGGGATCGCGCAAGCCCATCGACCTCGTCTGGGTGGCGATGGCGGCGGCGGGTGTGCTGGTGCTGGTCAATCCCATGAAACAGACGGGCTCAGGCGACCTTCTTGGATACGCCCTGTCCCTCGGCGCCGGAGGCTTCTGGGCGCTGTACATCCTCGCCGGCAAGCGGGCGAGCGCATTCAATCCGGGACATGCCAGCGCCTATGGCATGCTGGTCGCCTGCGCCCTCGTCCTCCCCGTCGGCCTCCTGACCACAGGCGCGCGCCTGTGGACGCCAAGCCTCTGGCCCACCGCCCTCGCCGTGGCGCTGCTCACCAGCGCGCTGCCCTATTCGCTGGAGATGGCGGCGATGCGGCGGATGTCGTCGCGGGTTTTCGGCGTGCTAATGAGCATGGACCCCGCCATTGCGGCGCTGTCCGGCTTTCTGGTGCTCGGAGAGCGGCTGAACCCCACCCAGATCGTCGCCATCGGCCTGATCATGGCGGCGTCCGTCGGCGCGGTCCTGAAACCTTAAATCAGCTCGACCGCCAACGCCGTCGCCTCGCCGCCGCCAATGCAGAGGCTGGCGAGGCCGCGCTTGCCGCCCCGCGCCTGCAGGGCCGACAGCAGGGTCGCGAGGATGCGCGCGCCGCTGGCGCCGATGGGGTGGCCCAGCGCCGTCGCCCCGCCGTTCACATTGACCTTCGCGTGGTCGAGGCCAAGCTCCTTCATGGCGATCATCGCCACCACCGCGAAGGCCTCATTGACCTCGAAGAGATCGACATCCGCCACCGACCACCCGGCTCGCTTCAGCGCTTTTTTCATCGCCGGAACCGGCGCCGTGGTGAAAAGTCCCGGCTCATGCGCGTGGCCTGCGTGGGCCATGATGCGGGCGACGGGGGTGAGGCCGAGCTTTTGCGCCACCGACGCCCGCGTCAGCACCAGCGCCGCCGCGCCGTCCGAGATGGACGAGGCATTGGCGGCGGTGATGGTCCCGTCCTTGGCGAAGGCGGGTTTCAGGGTCGGGATGCGGGAAGCGTCCGCCTTGGGCGGTTGTTCGTCCGCGGACACGGTCTCCACGCCCTTACGGCTCTTGATCTCGACGGAGACAATCTCCCGGTCAAAGGCGCCGGAAGCCTGTGCAGCCAGGGCCCGCTCCAGCGAGGCGATGGCGTAGGCGTCCTGATCGGCGCGGCTGAACTGGTAGGCCCCCGCCGCGTCCTCGGCGAAGGCGCCCATCAGCTTGCCGGGGGTGTAAGCGTCCTCGAGCCCGTCGAGATACATGCTGTCCTTGACCACGTCGTGGCCGATGCGAGCGCCGCCGCGGTGCTTGGCGAGGAGGTAGGGGGCGTTGGACATGCTCTCCATGCCGCCGGCGACAACCACATCCACCGTTCCCGCCGCGAGGGCGTCATGCGCCATGATCGCCGCCTGCATGCCCGAGCCGCACATCTTGTTGACGGTCGAGGCCTCGACGCCGAGCGGCAGCCCCGCCCCCAGCGCCGCCTGACGCGCAGGCGCCTGACCGAGCCCTGCGGGCAGGACGCAGCCCATCACGATCTGCTGCACGGCTTCAGGCGAGATACCCGACCGCTCCACCGCCGCCCGCACCGCCGCCGCGCCCAGCTCTGTGGCCGATGCCCCGGCGAGGGCGCCCTGGAAGCCGCCCATGGGCGTGCGTGCATAGGACGCGATCACCACCGGATCGTGCAGACTCTGGCTCATGTCGAAGGCTCCTTAAGCGCAGGGAACGGAAGGCGCGAGATCGGCGCGGACGGTGGAGGCGATAAAGCCGCCGCCCAGCACCCGGCTCGGCGTGATGGGGTCATAGAGCACGCAGGCCTGGCCTGGGCTCACGCCCTCTTCCGGGACGTCGAACACAACGCAAATCGCGCCGTCGATCACCTTCAATCGCGCCGGAGACGGATCGCGGGTCGAGCGGACACGGGCGAGCACGGGGCGTTCCGCCGCCGCGGCTTGCGTGATGTCCGCCTCGTCGCCCAGCCAGTTGGTCTCCTTCAGGGTCAGGCGCGCGGTCAGCAGCGCCTCCCGCGGGCCGACAATCACCTTGCGCTCGGCGGCGTCGATGGCCACGACGAACAAGGGCTCGCCGACGGCCACATTGAGCCCCCGCCGCTGGCCGACCGTGTAGCGGGTCACGCCCTCATGACGCCCGAGCACCCGGCCGTCGAGATGCACGATCTCCCCCGCCCCCACCGCGTCGGGGCGCAGACGGTCGATCAGGGTGGCGTAGTTGCCCTCCGGCACGAAGCAGATGTCCTGACTGTCAGGCTTAGCCGCAACGTTCAGCCCCAACGCCGTCGCCTCCTCCCGCACCGCGGTCTTGGGAAGATCGCCGAGCGGAAAGCGCAGATAGGCGAGCTGTTCCCGCGTCGTCGCGAACAGGAAATAGCTCTGATCGCGCGAGGGATCCCGCCCGCGGTGCAGCTCCGGCCCCTTGGCCCCCTCGATCCGGCGGACATAGTGGCCGGTCACCATCGCCTCGGCGTCCAGGTCCTTGGCGACATCGATCAGATCGTGGAACTTGACCGTCTGATTGCAGCGGATGCAGGGCACCGGCGTCTCGCCGCGCAGGTAAGCGTCGGCGAAGTCGTCGATCACCGCCTGACGGAACCGGCTCTCGTAATCCAGCACATAGTGCGGCGCGCCGATCATCTCCGCCGCCGCCCGGGCGTCGCGGATATCCTGACCGGCGCAGCAGCTTCCCGCCCGCTTCACCGCCGCCCCATGATCGTAGAGCTGGAGCGTGACGCCGACGACCTCGTAGCCCGCCTGTTTGAGCAGCGCGGCGGCGACGCTGGAGTCCACGCCCCCCGACATGGCCGCAACCACCCGTGCGCCGGGGGGTAGCCCTACGGCGCGGACGGCGGCGTCGCTTACGCCCAACGCGTCTGTCGTGTCCGTCACAGTCATGGCGGTCATGTAGGAGCAAACGACCCGTTTGGCGAGGGGATCATGCCCCTTTCCGGAACGACGCGTGAATGCGCTCGGCGAGAGGCTGGGAGACGCCATCGACCTTCATCAGATCGGCGATGCTGGCCCGCTCCACCCCGCGCGCGGAGCCGAAGGCGTGCAGCAGCGCGCGCTTGCGAGCCGGTCCGACGCCGTCGATCTCGTCCAGCGGGCTCTTGACCATCGCCGCCGCCCGCTTGGCCCGGTGGGCGCCAATGGCGAAGCGGTGGGCCTCGTCCCGCAGGCGCTGGAGGTAGTAGAGCACCGGCGACTTGGGATCGAGCATGAAGGGCGGACGGCCGGGCATAAAGAACCGCTCCAGCCCTGCATCCCGGTCCGGCCCCTTGGCGACGCCGACGATGGGCACGTCGTCCACGCCCAGCTCCGCCGCCATCTCGAGCGCGGCGTCCAGCTGCCCCTCGCCGCCATCGACCAGGATCAGGTCGGGGCGATGATCGTCCTCCCCCGCGTCGGCCTCCTTGGTCATGCGGGTGAAGCGGCGGCGCAGGACCTCGCGCATCATGCCGTAGTCGTCGCCGGGGGTGAGGTCCGTGCTCTTGATGTTGAACTTGCGGTACTGCGACTTCATCAGCCCGTCCGGACCCGCGACGATCATCCCGCCGACGGCGTTGGTCCCCATGATGTGGCTGTTGTCATAGACCTCGATCCGCTGCGGGGTTCCGTCGAGGCCGAAGGTCTCCGCCACCCCGGCCAGCAGTTTGCCCTGCGCGGAGCTTTCCGACATCTTCCGCCCCAGCGCCTCGCGGGCGTTGGTCTGGGCGTGGTCGATCAGCTGGCGCTTCTCCCCGCGCTGAGGGGTGAGGATCTCGACCTTGCGCCCCATCCGCTCGCTCAGCGCCTGCGCCAGCAGCGCCTGATTGGGCACAGCGATGGAGGCGAGGATGGTCTTTGGCGCCGGTCGCTCGTCGTAGAACTGGCCAAGGAACGCGTCGAGGATGTCTTCCGCCTCGTCCGCCTTGTCCACTCGCGGAAAATAGGCGCGGTCGCCCCAGTTCTGGCCCGCACGGATGAACACCACCTGCACGCAGGCCTGCCCGCCCTCGGTGTGGACGGCGAAGATGTCGGCCTCGTCCAGCGTCTCGGGATTGATCACCTGGTCGGCGGTGATGGCCGCCATGGCGCGTATGCGGTCGCGCAAGCGCCCCGCCGTTTCGAACTCGAGATCATCCGACGCGGCCTGCATTTCCTCCGAAAGACGGGCGAGCACGGCCCGGCTCTTGCCCCGCAGGAACTGGCGCGCCTCCTCGACCAGCGCCTCATAGGCCTGCGGCGTGATCATATCGACGCACGGGGCGCTGCAGCGCTTGATCTGGTGCAGCATGCACGGACGGGTGCGGGCGTCGAACACGCTGTCGGAGCAGGAGCGGAGCAGAAACGCCTTCTGCAGCGTATTGAGCGTGCGGTTG
>CAIUZX010000294.1 GCA_903903715.1 uncultured Caulobacterales bacterium | reverse complement strand
GGACGCCCTCGACACCGCGGCCGTGTCCTACCAGATCGTGCTGACCAAAGCGGACAAGATCAGACCCTCGGAAGCCGCATCCACCGCGGCGGCGACTCAGAAGGCCGTGGCCAAACGGCCTGCGGCCTTTCCGCGGGTTGCAGTGACCTCATCGGAAACCGGCCTGGGAATCGCTGACCTCAGGGCTGAAATCGCCTTCGCCATCGGCGCGCTGGACGACACCGCCCTGCTCTAGTGGATTGAATTTGACATTCGAGTTCCAGTTGACACTTGGCGGCGTTTCGAATGTCAAATTCGAAAAATCCACGAGAATCAATAGGCTTTCTAGTGGTCGGAGAGCGATCGCCTCAGTTGATCTTCGTCGACATGCTGTCTTCAAAGTCACGCAGGATATCGATGTATTCGTCAGCGGCGATGGGCGAGGTGCCGCTTGACCGGGTGCGATACCGCCAGAACTGCAGGACGTGCTGTAGTTGTCCCATGGTCTCGCCGAGCAGCAGAAACTGCTTGGGCGAGGCGAGGAGGAACCGTTTGAACGCGAGCGGGTTCTGGGCAGATGTCATCTGCTTGTAGGCATTGTCGTAATTCAGGATCGTCTCGACAAGCCGGTTGTAGGTTTCGACCATGCCGCGCCCGATACGACGCCGCGACGCCTCCAACTGCGCCTTGCCTTCGGCGTCGATTCCACGCTCGGGTTGCCGGGATCGAATATCCTGGATCAGGGGAGGAATGTCCTGTTCAATGGTCTTCGCCGACCACTTATAGTACAAAAACCCCTTCCAGCAGAACATCCCCTCACGAAACTCCTCGTCGCTCAGACGAAGAACCTCCCGAAGTGGGTCAAGATCACGGTCATAATTGCTCGACAACAGCTTTTTGACGAGCCTGGTAATGCTTTCATTCTGGGTATGACCGCTCAGTGACATGGAAACGAGCTGCGATATCTCGACGAAGACGAAGGCCTCCATCTGTGCAACGCTCGAGAGGCTGAGTTCGAAGTAGCGCGGATCCGGGAAGACGCCGAACTTGGCGAGCCACTCCCGAAGGAGAAACGGGTCGAATGACGGCAGCGAATCCAGCGCGCGCATGACCTTCAGATCGCTTTGACGCGCAGAGATGTCTATTCCGGTGGCGTCCGACAATATGTCAATATAATTTGGCTGTCCGACGAATATATAGCGACCACCCGCATCAAGATTTGAAAGATCGAGCGGCAATAAAACCTTGGTCGCCGTCGCGCGGCCGTCTTCAAAGATATCGGTTTCGTTGCGGCGAAGACGATGTTTTATGACAAACGACTTGTTCAATATTGGATGCGTGAAGATCGGTTTTTCGATTGGCTCGTTATCATGCTGCGCATTTTCCCAAACGCGCAGCAAGTCAAGAACACGCGCCGTGGAGCCAGCCTTGTGAAGACGTGACAGACTACGAACGCTATTTTCGACCTGGGGGCGAGCCATGATCCGTTGGCGCCTCTAAAGCGACTCACCAGAGCCCTTTGAACTTGAAGAATGAATATCCGCGACCCTTTAAGGATTGACCAACAGGGGCCGACTTTCATGGCCAGGACCTCGATTCCACCCTCCCCTTGAGGTTCGGTTTCGGCTATGCCCCGCGACATGACCGAACCCGCCGACATCGCCACCATCGAGGAACAGGGCTGGGCGACCGCCCGGACGCTCGCCGAGGCGCTTCCCTACATCCAGATCTATGACCGCGAGATCGTGGTCATTAAATATGGCGGGCACGCCATGGGCGAAGAAGCCGTCGCCCAGAAATTCGCAGCCGACGCCGTCCTCCTGAAGCTTCTCGGCGTGCACCCTGTGGTCGTCCACGGGGGCGGACCCCAGATCAGCCGCATGCTGGACAAGGCGGGCGTCACCTCGACCTTCATCGACGGTCTGCGGGTGACGGACAAGGCGACCATGGAGGTCGCCGAAATGGTGCTGTCCGGCGCGATCAACAAGGAGATCGTGCACTGGATCAACCGCGCCGGCGCCGAAGCCGACGTGCGGGGCGTCGGCCTCTCCGGCAAGGACGCCCGCCTGATCACAGTGGAAAAGGCCACGCGCACCCGCAAGGACCCGGAATCGAAGCTGGAACAGGTCGTCGACCTCGGCTTCGTCGGCGAGCCCACCCGGGTCGACCCCAAGATCATTGAAGCCCTGATCTTTGCCGATCAGGACTACGTGCCCGTCATCGCGCCCATCGGCGTGTCTATGGAGGGAGACACCTTCAACATCAACGCCGACACCGTCGCGGGCGCCCTGGCTGGCGCCCTCCGCGCCAAGCGCATGCTGCTCCTGACCGATGTGGTCGGCGTGTTGGGCGCCGATGGGCAGCTGATCCGTCAGATGTCCGTGGCTGAAGCCAAAGCCGCCATTGAAGACGGGGTGGCCAAGGGCGGCATGATCCCCAAGCTGGAGACGGCTATCTCGGCTGTCGAGGCCGGGGTCGAAGCGGTGGTCATCCTCGACGGACGACGACCGCACGCCATGCTGGTCGAGCTCTTCACCGAGCACGGCGCCGGCACCCTGATCACGCCATGACCCCCGTCGATCTCAAAGCGGTCGATCTGACAGGCGTCGACACCTGGATCTTCGACCTCGACAACACACTCTATCCTCCGGAGACGGAGTTCATGGCGCTGATCGACAGTCGCATCACCGAGTTCGTGATGACGGAGACGGGCCTGCCGTTCGACGACGCGCGCACGCTTCAGCTACGCTTCCTGAATGATCACGGCACCACACTGGCCGGAATGATGGGTCAGTACGGCATCGATCCGTATCGCTTTCTCGACGAGGTGCACGACGTCTCGCACGACCGGCTGAGCCCCGACCCTGATCTGCGCGCCGCCCTGTCGCGCCTGCAGGGGCGGCGTCTCGTCTTCACCAACGGTTCAGCGAAACACGCCGAACGGGTTCTGGACTCACTCGCCCTGAGCGATCTCTTCGATGACGTGTTCCACCTCGAAGCGGCGGACCTGACGCCGAAGCCCAGGCCCGGCAGCTACGCCTCGCTGATCCGAACCCACAATGTGACGCCGAAGACCTCCTGCTTCTTCGAGGATAACGCAAAGAACCTTGCTCCGGCGGCGGAGCTTGGCATGGTCACCGTACTGGTGGGCCCTCACGCGTTCGACGAACCCGGCGACTTTATCCACCACCGCGCCCGCGCGCTCGCCCCCTTCCTCGCCTCCATCACCGTCGTCAACTGAGATCGCCATGACCCACCTGCAAACAGAGATCGAAGCCCTGTGGGAACGCAGAGCAGACCTGAGCTCGAAGGACACCGCTGCGCGCGATGTCGTGGCGACGGCGCTGGGCAGTCTCGACGATGGGTCGGCGCGGGTCGCTGAACAGATCGACGGCGAATGGGTCACGCATCAGTGGCTCAAGAAGGCTGTGCTGCTGTCGTTCCGCCTGTGGGACAACACGCGGATGGGCGCCGATCAGCCGCCCGGGCCCTGGTGGGACAAGGTGCCGACGAAGTTCGCAGGCTGGGACGATCAGGACTTCGGCGCGGCCGGCGTCCGCACCGTGCCGGGCGCCATCGTCCGCCGCGGCGCCTATGTCGCCAAGGGCGCGGTGCTGATGCCGAGCTTCGTCAATATCGGCGCCTATGTCGGCGAAGGGACGATGGTGGACACCTGGTCGACGGTCGGCTCCTGCGCCCAGATCGGCGCGCGGGTCCACCTCTCGGGCGGCGTCGGCATCGGCGGCGTGCTGGAGCCCTTGCAGGCCAACCCCACCATCATCGAGGACGACTGCTTCATCGGCGCCCGATCCGAAGTCGCCGAAGGGGTGATCGTCGAGCAGGGCGCGGTGCTGGCCATGGGTGTGTTCCTGTCCGCCTCGACCAGGATCGTCGACCGCGCGACGGGAGAGGTCTTCCGGGGCCGCGTCCCGGCCTACTCCGTCGTCGTGCCGGGCAGCCTGCCGGGTCCCGGCGGCGGGCCGAGCCTCTACTGCGCCGTGATCGTCAAGCGCGTCGACGCCCAGACACGGTCCAAGACGTCGATCAACGAGCTTTTGAGAGACTAAAACAAAACCCGCGGGTTCATGATCCGGTGAGGGTCCAGCGCCAGCCGGACCGCCCGCATCGCCGCCACCGCGACGGGGTCCTTGTAGCGCAGCGCTTCTGCGGTCTTCATCGTCCCAAGCCCATGCTCGGCGCTGATCGACCCCCCCAGACCGTCGGCGATGTCGTGCACAATGCGCGCAGCCGCGTCCCTGCGCTCGGCATGTAGCGCTTCATCGCCCTCTGATGCCGCCAGCACGTCATAGTGGATGTTTCCGTCGCCGACATGCCCGAAGGCGCAGATCCTCACACCGGGAAAGGCTTGCAACAGGGCTGCGTCCGCCGTCGCGATGAACTCGGGGACCTTGGCGACCGGCACGGCGATGTCGTGCTTCCAGGCCGAGCCTTCCGCTTTCTGCGCCGCGGACTGGCTCTCCCGCAAGCGCCAGAGGTCATGGCGCTGGGTTTCCGATTGCGCGACGACGGCGTCGGTGATCAGCCCCTCGCTCAGCGCGCGTTCAAGACACCGGGCGAGCGCAGCCTCCGCCTCACCCTCGATGGCGCCGGCGATCTCGATGAGCACGCAACAGGGCGCCTGGCCGTTCAGGGGGTCGCGGGCGTTCGGGATGTGCCGGACAGCGAGGGAGACGCCCAGCGCGCACATCAGCTCGAACGCCTCCACCGCCCCACCGCTTTCGGCCTTGCTGAGGGTCAGAAGCGCGAGCGCCTGCTCGGGCGACGCCACCGCCACCAGCGCCGTCGCCCGCGACTTCAGCACGGGAAACAGCTTCAGCGCCGCCGCCGTCACCACCCCCAGCGTGCCTTCCGCCCCGATCAGGAGCTGCTTCAGATCATAGCCCGTATTGTCCTTGCGCAGGCGCTTCAGCCCCGAAAAGACCGAACCATCGGGCAAAACGGCTTCGACGCCCAGCACAAGGTCGCGCATCACCCCGTAACGCAGTACCGCCACGCCCCCGGCATTGGTGGAGATGAGGCCTCCGATGGTCGCCGTGCCTTCGGAGGCGAGGCTGAGCGGGAAGGTGCGGTGCGCCGCTGCGGCGGCGTCGTGGGCGGACGTGAGGG
>CAIUZX010000293.1 GCA_903903715.1 uncultured Caulobacterales bacterium | reverse complement strand
GCGGGTTCGCGGACATGCTGGCCGGGAAGATCCACCTGTTGACCGCGGGGGTCCATCGCCATGAGCGCGCCGATCTTGACCTCTCCGGCCCCAGCTTCCATCTCCCGAATCCGGATCGAATACCCCTCTGTCGGCAGGCGCATGTTGTCGAGGATGCGCACGCTGGGCATGACGAAGCCGTATTCCTGGGCCAGCGTTCGCCGAAGCGCCCGGATCTGGTCCGTCAGCTTTCGACCGTCGACGTCGTTGATCAGAACCAGCAGCCCATAGCCGAGTTCGATCTTCACATCGTCCATGGCCAGAGCCGAACTGATCGGCTCCTCCTGATCGACGGGAGGTGCGGCCTCAACCGGCTCCGGCGGCGGTTTGAAATTGGCGGCGCGCCAGGCGATCACCGCAGCGCCCACGGCGATCACTGCAAAGGGCGCGATCGGCATGCCGGGCACGAGACCCAAAATGCCGGCCGCGCCTGACACAATGCCCATACTGATGGGGTTGCGGCCCAGCTGGGAGGTCAGAGCCTTGTCCGCCGGGCCATCCACCCCTGTCTTTGAAACCAAGAGGCCGGCGGCGATGGAGATGATGAGGGCGGGGACCTGGCTGACGAGGCCTTCGCCGATGGACAGGACCGTGTAGGTCGACGCCGCCGTCTGGAAACTTACATGATGCTGCACCACTCCGATCAGCATGCCGCCGATCACGTTGATGAAGGTGATGATGATGCCGGCCATGGCGTCGCCGCGGACGAACTTCGAGGCGCCGTCCATGGCGCCGAAGAATTGCGACTCCTGTTCCAGTTCCTTGCGCCGGCGCTTGGCTTCCTTGTCGTCGATTGCGCCTGAGGACAGATCCGCGTCGATCGCCATCTGCTTGCCGGGCATCGCATCAAGGGTGAACCTCGCGGCCACTTCGGCAATTCGGCTCGAACCCTTGGTGATGACGATGAAGTTGACGATGACAAGGATGATGAACACCACCACGCCGATGACGTAGTTTCCGCCCATCATCAGACGGCCGAAGCCCTGGATGATCATGCCGGCGGGCTCGCCGCCCTCGTGACCGTTCGTCAGAATAAGACGTGTCGAAGCGACGTCGAGGCCGAGGCGATAGAGGGTCGAGACGAGCAGGACCGTCGGAAAAGCCGTGAATTCCAACGGCTTTCGAATGAGGAGCGCGGTCACGAGAATGAGCACGGCGCTCATCACTGACAGGGACAACAGAAGATCGATCAGGATCGCCGGTACGGGCAAGACCAGCAACAGGATGATCGACACGATGCCCAGCGCGAGGGCCACGTCGCCACGCGCCACCCAGCTCAAAACGAGCTGAGGCGTTATCCGCGGGTTGGTGGACAGAACGGCGCCGGCCAAGTCAGATTACTCCAGTCGATCGATCAAGCGGCGTAGACGCCGGGGCCTTGGGGCGCCGGCACAGACACGCCCGCCTCGGAATATTCCTTGAGCTTGTTCCGCAACGTGCGGATCGAAATGCCAAGGATGTTGGCCGCATGGGTTCGATTGCCGAGGCAATGCTGCAGCGTGTCGATGATCAGCTGTTGCTCGACCTGAGCGACCGTCTGCCCCACCAGACCACGCGCAGACAGGTCGGCGACGGCCTGGCCTGTCGCCAACGCCGCGCGGCTCACGGCTTCGGCAGCAGGATCCGAAGCCAAGGCCTGCAGGGGCTGTCCGTCGGGAAGTCGGATCGCCGTTTCCTCGATTTCCGGACCGATTGACAGAAGCACCGCGCGGTGCATGGCGTTCTCAAGCTCCCGAACATTCCCCGGCCAGCTGTGCTGGCGGAGCCGCAGCTTTGTGGATGAAGCGAGCGGCTTGGGCTCAACGCCGTTGGCGGCCGCGTACTTCTTCGCGAAATGCTCAGCCAGCGCGAGGATGTCCGCAGGACGCTCCCGAAGCGGCGGCAATTTCAGATTCACGACATTGAGACGGTACAAGAGGTCTTCACGGAACACCCCTTCTCTGACCGCCTGAACCAGGTCCCGGTTCGAGGTGGCGAGAATTCGAATGTTGACCTTCACGGGCTTTTGGCCGCCGACGCGGTCAATTTCGCGTTCCTGAATCGCGCGAAGCAGTTTGGCCTGAAGCCTTGCATCCATTTCCGAGATTTCATCGAGGAGAAGTGTGCCGCCGTCGGCTTCCTCGAACTTGCCAACCCGCCTTGCCACCGCTCCGGTGAATGCGCCCTTCTCGTGTCCGAAAAGTTCAGACTCAAGGAGATTGTCCGGGATCGCGGCGCAGTTGACCGAGATGAAGGGCTTGTCCGCTCGGCGAGACTTTTGATGGATGTAACGCGCCATCACTTCTTTGCCGACGCCGCTTTCACCCGTGATCAGGATGGACGCCTCGGAGCCGGCGACCTGATCGGCAAGCTTGATGACTTGGGCCATCGACGGATCGCAGGTGATCAGAGGGCGCTGGTCGTCTGAAACCGCCGCCAGGACCGCCGCGATCAGCTCGGGCTCTGGCGGGAGCGGAATGAACTCCTTGGCGCCGGCGCGAATGGCGTTTGCGGCCCGATCCGGATCCGAACCGACGCCGCAGGCGACTACGGGACAATGGATACGTTCGGCGCTGTTCGCCGCGATCAGCGCGGCGATGTCCAGATCATAGTCCACCATGAGCAGGTCTGCGCCCTGACCGACCCGCAAAGCGTGCGTGGCCTGAGCGATTGTCTCTACGTGGGCGACCTTGGCCCCGCTCTGCATGGCGATCTTCACCGCTGCAGCAAGTTGTCCGCTCAGACGACCGACGACTAAAAGCCGCATTGTCCCGTTCTCCTTGTCCTCAACGACAGCCGACGCGCATTACGCGTTGGTGTCGCCGTCCTTGATGATTTCCGTCATGGTCACGCCCAAGCGTTCGTCGACAACGACGACCTCGCCGCGCGCCACGAGGCGGTTGTTCACATAGATATCGATAGCTTCCCCGACCTTGCGGTCGAGTTCCAGAATGCTGCCGTTCGCAAGCTTCAGAAGCTGCGATACCGACAAACTGGTCTTGCCGATCACTGCCGAAATCTGCACCGGCACGTCGAATACGGGTGCGAGATCATGCGCCGTCTTTTCCTCGAAATCTTCTTGCCCCATTGAAGTCGGGGGCGTTTCGAAGGCCTGCAGGTCGAGAGTTTCATCGGTCATGACCGGGACTCCTGTTCACGCATCATCATCTCATCATGCCGCCCTGAGGCGGCCAGCGCGTTGGAAAGGGCGTCAGCGACGGCGGCCTCCGCGTGTACAGGGTCGAACTGCGCCTTCCCTTCCCCCCAGTCCAGGGCGAAGGCTGCGCGGGGAAGACCCGTCTCTGACCGAACGAGGACGTCGCAGGTGAGTCCCAGGCGCGCGATTGTCTGCGTCAAAAGATCAGTCAGTCGATCGACCTGATCCGGATTGGCCCGAACGATAAGCCGGGGCTCCGCGGTGAGTTCGCCCGCCAACGTCTCCAGCGCCGCCTGCACGGGCGCGTCCGGAAAGTGATCGAGCGCTTCAGCGGCGATCCTCCGGGCGCAGGCGAGTGAAAGGTCGGCGGACGCCGTCCTGTGTTCATGCACGAGGGTGGACAGTGTTCCCAGCGCCTGACCAAGCATTGCGGCGATGTCAGACAGGCTGGCCGCCAAGGACGTCTCGGTCACAACAAGCGATGACTGTTCGCCTGCGGCGAATCCTTCGGCCCTGGCCTGTTCGACGTCCTCGGCCGTGAAATGCCGCTTTGGCCTCGGCGCCGCGACGACGTGCCCGTCTTGGAACACCGTGTCGAACATGAATTTTCTGGGGGGCGGGGAGGTCATGTCAGTAGATCAACTCATCGTCAGTGCCCGAACCAGCCAGCATGATCTCACCCTTGGCCGCCAGGTCCTTGGCGATCTGGACCATGGCCATCTGAGCCTGATCCACGTCCTTCAGGCGAACGGGGCCCATGCCTTCCATATCTTCACGCATGATCTTGGCGGCCCGTTCGCTCATGTTCGAGAAGAACATTTCCCTGAGCGCGTCTGATGCGCCCTTTAGCGCGAGACCAAGTTGCTCTTTCTCCACGGCGCGCAGCAGGGTTTGCACGCCGCCGGGATCGAGTTTTGACAGGTCCTCGAACACGAACATGAGCGCGCGGATCCGCTCCGCAGACTCCCGGTTTCGTTCTTCCAGCGCCGCGATGAACCGCGACTCGGTCTGGCGATCAAAATTGTTGAAGATGTCCGCCATCATTTCATGGCTGTCGCGTTTCGACGTGCGCGCAAGATTGGACATAAACTCCGTGCGCAAGGTCTGTTCAATCTTGTCCAGAATATCGCGCTGGACCGGTTCCATGCGCAGCATGCGCGTGACGCATTCCAGTGCGAAGTCCTCCGGCAGGGCGGACAGGACCCGTGACGCGTGTTCCGCCTTGATCTTCGACAGCACCACGGCGACGGTCTGGGGGTATTCGTTCTTCAGATAGTTGGCGAGAACCGCTTCATTAACATTCCCGAGCTTGTCCCACATGGTCCGGCCGGCGGGGCCGCGGATCTCCTCCATGAGGAGCTCGACCTTTTCACCGGGCAGGAACGCCGACAACAGGCGCTGGGTCTGTTCGAACGATCCCATGATCGCGCCGGTCGAAGACATTCCAGACACGAATTCCACGAGCAGCGCCTCGACGACCGACGAGGAAACGGTGCCCAGGCTCGACATCGCCTGAGAAATTTCCTTGAGTTCTTCGTCGTCCAGCGCTTCCCACAGCCCGGCGTGCTCTTCACCAAGGGCAAGCAAGACCACTGCCGCCTTTTCCACGCCGGAGAGTTTGGTCGGGTCGTCAATCGACGTTTTTTTGCGTAAGGGCGCCATTATCCCTCGTGAAGCCAGCTACGGAGAATCGAAACCGATTCCTCGGGGTGTTTCTCAATAAATTCAGAGACCTTGCGAACTGACGAGGCCTTAACCTGTCCTTCGATCTTTGCGATATCGATCGTCTGGTCAGAATATCCCTGACCATTCCCGTCAATCGCCGTCGTGGGTGTAACGCCGTCGCCGC
>CAIUZX010000292.1 GCA_903903715.1 uncultured Caulobacterales bacterium | reverse complement strand
TCGTCCGCGCAGATCAAGGCGATGAAGCAGGTGGCCGGACCGGTGAAGGGCGAACTCGCTCAGTACCGCGAAATGGCCGCCTTTGCTAAGTTCGGGTCCGACCTTGACGCCTCCACCCAGCGCCTTCTGGCCCGGGGTGAGCGTCTGACGGAACTCCTGAAGCAACCGCAGTACTCGCCGCTGGCGGTCGAGGAACAGGTTGTCGTGATCTACGCCGGCACCCGCGGCTATCTCGACACCGTCGAGGTCGCCAAGATCGCCCGCTATCAGGACGAACTGCTCGCCCACATGAAGAGCGCGCACGCCGCGGTGCTGGCCGATATCCGCACGACCAAGGCTCTGTCCGCTGACACAGAAGGCAAGTTGAAGGCCGCGCTTGAGGCGTTCGGCAAGACGTTCGCTTGATCGTCGGCCGACCCGCTTCTCTGAAAGGACTCTGACCTAAAGATGGCCAGCCTAAAGGAAATGCGCAATCGGATCGGAAGCGTGAAGTCCACGCAGAAGATCACGAAGGCGCTGCAGATGGTCGCGGCGGCGAAGTTCCGCCGCGCGCAGGAGGCCGCGATGGCCGCGCGTCCCTATGCCGAGCGCATGGGCAGCGTCATTGCGAACCTCGCCAAGAGCGTGACGGGACCGGGCGCGCCGGTGCTGCTGGCGGGAACAGGCAAGGATCACAAGCAGCTTCTGGTCGTGGCCGCAGCGGACTCAGGTCTCGCGGGCGCGATCTCCTCTTCCGTCGTCCGCGCGGCGCGGGAGCGGGTCTATGAGCTTCAGGCCGCCGGCAAGGATGTCCGCATCATCTGCGTCGGCCGCAAGACCGTCGCGCCGCTGCGCCGCCTGTTCGGGGACAAGGTGATTGCGACCTTCGACATGTCGAAGGAAAAGGTGCTGACCCTTAGCTCCGCCAAGCCGGTCGCGGACCGCATTCTGGAAGCCTTCGAGAACGGCGAGGCCGACGTGGTCACGCTCTTCTATTCGCGCTTCAAGAACGTGGTGTCGCAGGTGCCGACCGCGCGTCAGCTGATCCCGGCGGTGGTGATCGCGACCGACAGTTCAGGCCCCGCGCCGGACCTGAAGGGCGGCGTCTACACCTATGAGCCGGAAGAGACCGCGATCCTCGAGGCGCTGCTGCCGCAGAACCTGCGCGTCCAGCTCCTGTCCGCGCTGCTCGAGAACAAGGCCGGCTTCTACGCCAGCCAGATGACCGCGATGGACAACGCCACACGAAACGCCGGCGATCTGATTTCCGATCTGACCAAGCAGTACAACCGGTCACGTCAGGCGCAGATCACCAAGGAACTTATCGAAATCATCTCCGGAGCCGAGGCCCTCTAAGGTCCGACCGCTTCGCCCTTTTCAACGCATCAGAACGACAGATCCGAGGTCCAAATGGCCGCCGCAAAAACCACCACCGCCGCCGAGGCGACATCCAAGGGCCGCATAGCCCAGATCATCGGCGCCGTCGTCGACGTTGAGTTCGACGGGCACCTGCCTGCGATCCTCAACGCCCTGGAAACGACGAACACTGACCAGAAGACCGGAAAGCCCTTCCGTCTTGTGCTCGAAGTCGCCCAGCACCTCGGCGACAACAACGTCCGCTGCATCGCCATGGACACGACCGAGGGTCTGGTTCGCGGCGCGCCGGTCGTCGACACCGGAGGCCCGATCACGGTGCCGGTCGGCCCGGCGACCCTTGGCCGCATCCTGAACGTGGTGGGCGAGCCTATCGACGAAGCGGGCCCGGTGGTCACGCCGTTCATGCGCTCCATCCACGCTGACGCACCGGCCTTCGACGAACAGTCGACCTCGGCCGAGGTGCTGGTCACGGGCATCAAGGTCATCGACCTCCTCTGCCCCTACACCAAGGGCGGCAAGATCGGCCTGTTCGGCGGCGCGGGCGTCGGCAAGACCGTGCTGATCCAGGAACTGATTAACAACATCGCCAAGGCCTATGGCGGCTACTCGGTGCTGGCCGGGGTGGGTGAGCGCACCCGCGAAGGCAACGACCTCTATCACGAAATGATCGAGTCCAAGGTGAACATGGACCCGAAGGAAAACAACGGCTCGACCGAAGGCTCGCGCTGCACGCTCGTCTACGGCCAGATGAACGAACCCCCGGGAGCCCGCGCCCGCGTGGCTCTGACGGGTCTGGCTCAGTGCGAGTACTTCCGCGATGTGGAAGGCAAGGACGTGCTGTTCTTCGTGGACAACATCTTCCGCTTCACCCAGGCCGGTTCCGAAGTGTCCGCGCTCCTCGGCCGTATCCCTTCGGCCGTGGGTTATCAGCCGACGCTGGCCACCGAGATGGGCAACCTGCAGGAGCGGATCACCTCCACCAAGAAGGGTTCGATCACCTCGGTTCAGGCCATCTACGTGCCCGCCGACGACCTGACCGACCCGGCTCCGGCCACCTCCTTCGCCCACCTGGACGCCACCACCGTGCTGTCGCGCGACATCGCCGCCCAGGCCATCTTCCCCGCCGTGGACCCGCTGGACTCCACCTCGCGGATCATGGACCCCCTGATCATCGGGGAAGAGCACTATCAGGTCGCCCGTCGCGTTCAGGAAATCCTGCAGCAGTACAAAGCCCTGAAGGACATCATCGCCATTCTCGGCATGGACGAGCTGTCCGAAGAGGACAAGCTGGTGGTGTCCCGCGCCCGCAAGATCAGCCGCTTCCTGTCGCAGCCCTTCCACGTGGCCGAGCAGTTCACCAACATGCCGGGCATCTTCGTCAGCCTGGAAGACACCATCCGGTCCTTCAAGGCCGTTTGCGACGGTGAATTCGACCACCTCCCCGAGCCGGCCTTCTACAATGTCGGCACCATCGAGGATGCGGTGGCCAAGGCTGAAAAACTGGCCGCGGAAGCCTAGGACCCATGGCTGGCAAGCTTCACTTCTCTCTGGTCTCCCCGCAGCGGGAACTGTTCTCCGGTGACGTCGACCAGGTCGACGCCGCCGGGACGGAAGGCGATTTCGGCGTGCTTGCCGGTCATGCGCCCTTCATGACCGCGCTTCGCGAAGGCGTGGTCACCGTGCACAATGGTGGCAAGACCACCGTGTTCGAGGTGAAGGGCGGCTTTGCCGACATCACGGCTGAAGGCCTGACCATCCTTGCGGAACAGGCTGTCGAAGCTATCTAAGGCTTCGCGTTTCAAGTGTGTTCACTTGCGCGGCGTATAAAGCCCCTGTCTCAAGACCGGGGATCGCAGGAGAGGCACCGCCAAGTCTTTGCCGCAAATGACCCCTAAAGGGTCTTGCGAGGGACGGTCGCTTTGAGTGTGATGAAAAACACGACAGTCAGGGAGCCGTCATGCGGACCGCTATTTTCAGTTTGATCGCCCTCGCGGGGATCGCAAGTTCGGCCTCGGCCCAGGAACAGGCCGCACCCGCGGCAACCACCCTCCCGGCTCCGGCCGTGGAAGCCCCTCCCGTCGCCCCGCCGGTGCCGGAAAAGGTCTATTCGATCCCCACCGAGGGTGAGGTCGGCCAGATCATCAGCACCATCAATAATATCTGCAAGCCCCTGGTCCGGGGTGGCAGCCTTGAAGCCATGATCGGCAAGGACAAGGCCTACAAGAAGAACAAGCGCGACGGCACCTACACCACGACCCTGGTGGCCAAGCCCTATACCCTGACCCTGGTGAACCCCGGTTCCAACCGCGAGGTCTGCCGCATCGTGGTCAACTACACGCCCAATGCGGAAAAGCCGATTATCGTCGGCCTGAACATCTATTCCCTGCTGCACAAGCCCGAGCTCCTGCAGCAGCGGAACGACTATGTCCCGGCCACTGACTACAAGCGCATCACCAATTCCTGGGAATATTTCACCGATCACGAATCCATCGGTCTGGTCTTCCTGCAGCTGAAGCAGCCGGATGGCACCTCGGCCAAGGTCCGCCCGGATGGCACCAAGTCCATCCCCGGGACCGACCTCGGCGAGATCCTCTATTCGGAACGCAAGTTCTAGGCCCAAGGCCGCGTCTGAAATCTGAACAGCGCCCGGGCCTCACGGTCCGGGCGTTTTTCTTTGAGCTGGAGCCGCTCATGGCCTGGATCGTCCTGTTCGTTGCCGGCCTGTGCGAGGTGGGTTGGGCTGTGGGTCTGAAATATGCCGATGGCTTCAGTCGGCCTGTCCCCAGTCTGATCACCCTTGGGTTCCTTGCCGCCTCCATGGGTCTGCTCAGCTGGG
>CAIUZX010000291.1 GCA_903903715.1 uncultured Caulobacterales bacterium | reverse complement strand
GAGGTGGGCGGCGATGCGCCGATCACCGTCCAGTCGATGACCAACACCCTGACGGCGGACGCAGACGCGACCATCGCCCAGGTGCGGGCGCTGGAGGAGGCGGGCGCCGACATCATCCGCGTCTCCTGCCCGGACGAGGCCTCGACTGCGGCGTTTTCGAAGATCGCCAAGGCGGCCAAGGCGCCCCTCGTCGCCGACATCCATTTCCACTACCGACGCGCCATCGAGGCGGCGAAGGCGGGGGCCGCATGCCTGCGGATCAATCCCGGCAATATCGGCTCGCATGATCGAGTGCGCGACGTCGTGCAGGCGGCGCGGGACCATGGCTGTTCGATCCGCATCGGCGTCAACGCCGGCTCGCTGGAGCGGGACCTGCTTGAGCGGTATGGGGAGCCCTGCCCCGAGGCGATGGTCGAGAGCGCGCTGAACCACGCCCGTATCCTGCAGGATCTCGACTTCCACGAATTCAAGATCAGCGTGAAGGCCTCCGACGCCTTTCTGACCGTGGCCGCCTATCAGCAACTGGCCGACGCCATCGACTGCCCGCTGCATCTCGGCGTCACCGAGGCCGGGGCCCTGCGCACCGGCACGGTCAAGTCGGCCATCGGCATCGGTTCGCTGCTCTGGGCCGGGATCGGCGATACCATCCGGGTCAGCCTCGCCGCCGATCCGGTGGAGGAGATCAAGGTTGGTTTCGATATCCTGAAGTCCCTGGGTCTGCGACATCGGGGCGTGAACATCATCGCCTGCCCGTCCTGCGCGCGTCAGGGTTTCGATGTGATCAGCACGGTCAACGCCCTCGAGGCGCGTCTTGCGCATATCTCCACGCCCATGTCCCTGTCGATCATCGGCTGCGTGGTCAATGGACCGGGTGAGGCGCTGATGACCGATCTCGGCTTCACCGGCGGGGGCAAGGGCTCCGGTATGGTCTATGTCGCCGGTCGTCCCGATCACAAGCTCGATAACGGCGACATGGTCGAGCACATTGTCGGGCTCGTCGAGGCGAAGGCTTCGGAACTCGCGGCCGCTGAAGCGTCCGCCACCCAGGCCGCGGAATAGGCGGCCCCCCTCATGTCCGTATCCAGAGGGCCCCTGCTCGCCCTATCGGCCTTGCTTCTGCTCGCGGCGGGCTGCAGCCGCGCCGCGCCGCCGGAGTTCGGCGCGCCACAGGCCTGGGTCGAGGTCACCGCGGCGGGCTTCGAGCTGCGGGCCACGGCGAAGGACGGAACCTGCCCGACGGCGCAGATTGACGGCCGTCCGACGGAGATGGCCGTGCGCTCGACGCAGAGCGAGACCTTCCCCGCCATCTGCGCCCTCGCCGCGCCCAAGGGCTCGACCGCCGTCTCGGCGCTCGGCCATGTCTGGAAGCTGGGCGACGGTGCGCCGAAGCGCATTGTGGTGATCGGCGATACCGGCTGCCGGGTGCGGGACCTGTCGGCTCAGGACTGCCGGTCCGCTACGGGGTGGCCCTTCGCCAGGGTCGCGCAACTGGCGGCGGCCAAGGCGCCCGACCTCGTGATCCACGCCGGCGACTACTATTATCGCGAAAGCCCCTGTCCGTTCGAACGGGCCGACTGCCGCAACTCACCCTACGGCGACCGCTTCGACACCTGGCGGGCGGAACTGTTCGATCCCGCGGCGGCCCTGCTGGCGGCGGCGCCTGTGGTGTTCGTTCGCGGCAATCACGAGAGCTGCAAGCGCGGCGGCGACGGCTGGGCGCGCCTTCTGGAGACCCGCCCCTGGGCTGGGGCCTGCCAGGAAGGCGGCTCCAGCTTTGTCGCAAGGCTGGGCGATCTGTCGCTGGGCGTGCTGGACTCCAGCGTCGCCGACGACCGCGACCCCAAGCCCCGCGGCGTGGAGGTCATGGCGGCGCAGCTCGACAGGGTGCGCGCAGGCCTTGGCCCCGGCGAGAGTTTTCTTCTGACGCATCGGCCGATCTGGGCGGCGGTGCCGGTCGCCCGCGTCGGTCCCCTGCCTCCGATCTTCGTTGGTCTCAACGCGACGGAGCAGGCCGCCGCCAAGGGACGGACGCCGGATCAGGTCAGTCTGGTGATCTCGGGGCACGTCCACCACTTCGCGGCCTACACCTTCGGGCCGACCCGTCCCGCGCAGCTGGTGGCGGGAGAGGGGGGGGCGACCCTCGCCGACTCCGACTGTCCGGCCCTTGATCGCACGCCGCTCAAGATCGACGGCATGGAGGCGACCAAGGTCAATTTCGCCCGCTATGGCTATGCGCTGATGGAGAAGACGGAAACCGGCTGGACCATCGAGGCCCATGACCTCGACGACAAGGTCGTCCTGCGCTGTCGCCTCAAGGGTCGAGATCTCCCCTGCGACCCGGGCTGACCGCTATTCCTCCGTCTCCTCCGGCTCTGACGGCGTCTTGCGCGCCCTGGTTTTCCAGCGCGGCTGGAGCTTGTCCTCGCCCTTCGCCTTGGCGGTGATCTGGCGAAGCTTCATCGCCTGACGCAAGGACAACGCCTGCCCGGGTGATCCTTTTTCAGGGTCTGCGAAGGCGCGGCCGTAGGTCTTCACCCGCTCGCCCACCTCGGTCAGGAACTCGCCCTCCCAGGTCGTGAGATCCACGCCCGCCTTGGCGGCGGCGCGTTCGGCCTTCTTCAGGGCGCGCAGGGCCGCCCGCGCCGCGATGGCGCGAGGGTCCGGCGGTGAGCCCTTTTTTGACTTCAGGGGTTAGAGCCCCCCGATCGCCGAGAGATAGAGGTCGATCAGCGCCTCTTCCTCGTCGCGCTTGGCCTTGTCCATCTTGCGCATCCGAATGACCTTGCGCAGGATCTTCACATCAAAGCCTTCGCCCTTAGCTTCGGCGAACACTTCCTTGATGTCGTTCATCACGGTGGCCTTGTCGACTTCGAGCCGCTCAATCCGCTCAATGATGGTCCGAAGGCGGGTCTGCGCCGCCTGGTTCAGAACGTCGTCGGCGACGTGGGTGGGGTTGGAAGAGCTGAAGGGGCTGTCGTCGGCCATG
>CAIUZX010000290.1 GCA_903903715.1 uncultured Caulobacterales bacterium | reverse complement strand
GAAGCCGACGCGCGGATAAAGCTCGCCCGGGTGCCATTCAACCTTGGCAACCACCCGCCGTTTCCGGCTCCATGATCCGGCCTGATAGCGAAAGCTGGCATAGAGCTGCGTAATTCAGACCAACGTGGGCACTGATTTCAGAGGATCGTGGGCAGCCATTTCAGGGGAACGTGGGCAGGCGTTTCACGCGATCGTGGGCGCTCCGGATACGGAGTGAACGCGCCTCGACCGACAGTCTAACCGGGCTACGGATCGCCTTGCCGTTTGGAGCGAGGTGGACCCCATGCCGACTGAGAGACTGTCAATGCGCCGGATACGTGATCTGCTTCGCCTCACCTTCGAGAACGGCCTGAGCCACCGCCAGGTCGCCGCCGCCCTCGGCCTCAGCAAAGGGGCCACAAGTGTTTACCTGCGTCGCGCCCGTGGCGCGGGTCTGACCTGGCCGTTACCGGAAGAGCTCTCGGACACCGCCCTTGAGCGGCTCCTGTTTCCAGGCCCCATCATCGACCCCGAAGTCCTGCGGCCCATGCCCAACTGGGCCTATGTGGACGCCGAGCTTCGCCGTCCCAATGTCACGCGCGCCCTGCTGTGGGAGGAGTATCGCACCGGTCAGCCCAACGCCTACGGCTACACCTGGTTCTGCGTCGCCTTCGACGCCTGGAAGGGCAAGGTCTCTCCCAGCATGCGCCAGCGCCACGCCGCCGGAGAGAAGGTCTTCGTCGATTACGCAGGTTCTACCATCGACGTCATCGATCCCCGAACCGGCGAGGCCCGCCCCATGAAGCTCTTCGTCGCAGCCATGGGCGCGTCGAGCTACATTTTCGCAACCGCGCGACCAAGCGAAGGGCTCAGCGACTGGATCTCCTGCCACGTAGAGATGCTCGAGGTCCTCGGCGGCGCTCCCGCCATCATCGTCTGCGACAACCTCAAGGCGGGCGTCACCAAGCCGGATCGCTACGAGCCCACCATCAACCGGACCTACCAGGATCTGGCCAGCCACTACGGCGCCGCCGTCATTCCAGCCCGCCCCTACAAGCCCAAGGACAAGTCCAAGGTCGAGCAGTCGGTACTTCTGGCTCAGCGATGGGTTCTGGCCAGACTGCGTCATCAACGCTTCTTCAGCCAGGCTGAGCTCAACGCCGCTATCGCGGTCCATGTCGCAGATCTCAACCAGCGGATTATGCGCGCCTACGGCGCCAGCAGAGCCGAGCTCTTCGCCAAGATCGACGCCCCCGCCCTCAAGGCTTTGCCCGCCGAGCCGTTCACGTTCGCCACCTGGATGCGCCGCCGCCTCGCCCCCGATTATCACCTCGAAGTCGACGAGTGTTTCTACTCCGCGCCCTTCCAACTCATCAAAGAGGTCCTCGACGTGCGCATCACAGACCGGACCGTCGAGGTGTTCCACAAGGGCGCTCGCGTCGCCAGTCACGCCAAGTCGCCCGGCAAGCGCTCGTTCATCAGCATCCCCGAGCACATGCCAAGCGCCCATCGCCGCCATGCGGACTGGACGCCCGCCCGCATCATGGCGTCCGGCGACAGGATCGGCCCCGCAACGGCGGCTCTGTTCGCCGCCATCATGGCCGACCGTCCCCATCCAGAGCAGGGCTTTCGGACCTGTCTGGGCATCATCGCTCTCGAGAAGACATACGGTCAGGCGCGTCTGGCTGCAGCCTGCGAACGCGCCGGCCTGATCAACGCCAGGTCCGTCGGCTCAGTCCGCTCCATTCTCCAGAACGGTCTCGACCGCGCCTTCCTCGACGAGACCGTCCAGACCGAGCCGCTGCGCCACGCCAACATCCGCGGCAACACGTTCTTCCACTGAGCCTCCAAGGAGATCCCATGCTCAACCACCCAACCCACGACCAACTGATCACCCTCGGCCTTCCCGGGATGGCCAAAGCCTTCGAGGAGCAGCGCCTCTCCCCGGATCTGAGCGCGCTCTCCTTTGAGGAACGCGTCGCCATTATGGTCGACCGGGAAGCCGCCGATCGAGATCATAAGCGTCTCATGGCCCGTCTGAAGTTCGCAGCTCTGCGCCAGGCCGCCTGCGTCGAGGATATCGATATGCGCACGCCTCGCGGCATTGATCGGATGCTGCTCGCTCGCCTCGTCGCCGGCGACTGGATCGATCAGCACCAGAACTGCCTCATCATCGGCCCCTGTGGCGTTGGAAAGAGCTGGCTCGCATGCGCTCTGGGCAACAAGGCCTGCCGTGACGGTCGCCACGTCCTCTATCAGCGCGTTCCGCGTCTCTTCGAAGCCCTTGCGCTCGCCCGCGGCGATGGCCGCCACGCGCGGCTCTTAAAGAACATCGCCCGAACCGATTTGCTCATCCTCGACGACTGGGGCCTCTGCGTCCTGACGCAAAATCAGCGCATCGACCTTCTCGAGATCCTTGAAGACCGCAACGGGCGCGGCTCAACCGTCGTCACCAGCCAGGTCCCGGTCGACCTTTGGACTGATGTCATCGGCGACCCAACGCTCGCCGACGCCTGCCTGGATCGCCTCGTCCACAACGCTCACCGCCTCGAACTCACAGGAGACAGCATGCGCCGAATCCGCGGCAAGCGATCGCTTGACGCCGCACAATCCAACTGAGCCAATAAACCGCTGTCGGTCAGGCCAGAACCTGCCCACGATCACCTGAAATCAGCGCCCACCATCGACTGAAACAGCCGCCCACGATCACTGAAATGCGCACGCTACGCGCGGATGCTGGAAGAACCCGATCTCCGCCATCTCCAGAAGTGGCGGATTCAAACGCGACGGCAAGCGGACGCATTGATCGCAGAGCTGGCG
>CAIUZX010000289.1 GCA_903903715.1 uncultured Caulobacterales bacterium | reverse complement strand
TGCTGTCGGAACAGCGCGCTGGCATAGCTGAAGCGCCCGCCCGCATGGTCAGGCTCCGCCCGAACGGCCGCTTCGAACATCGTTTCTGCGTCGTCAAATCGCTCCTGCCGAAGATAGGTCTCCCCGAGCAGGCGCAGCGCCGGTCCCGTCGCCGGAGACGTCACCAGATGCTGACGCAGAAGCGCTTCGGCGGTCGTGAAATCGCGCCGGTAAAGCGCCAGCGCGGCGGGCTTCAGCTTGGGATCGGTCACCGCCGCCCGCGCCTGCTGTGCGAAGGCGTCCTGAGCGCCGGCGACATCGCCTTCCGCGAACAACAGATCGCCCAGAGCCTTCCAGGCGTCGGTCAGATCCGGATTAGCCGCCGTCGCGGCGCGCAGGGAGATGGCGGCGGCGCGCGCATCACCGCTCGCGGCCTGGCAGAGACCAAGCTCGTACTGGGTCAGCGCCGCCTTCGGAAATGCGCGAGCGAGCGGCTCCAGCACGGCCCTCGCTTCGGTGGCGAAGCCCTGACGCCGCTGGGCTGACGCCAGGATCAGCAAGGCTCTCGGATCCCTGGGCGCAGCGACGAGGACGGCCCGGATCTGCGCCTCCGCCCTGACGGGATCAGCGCCCAGCAGCGCCGCCGCCTGGTCGATGGCCTTCCCTATCGCCGCAATCTGCGCGGTGCTCATCAGCCGCCCCCGTTTGCGCGTCTCCTAACACGAGGGGCGCGGCGGTCTGCAATTTTGTCGAACGCTGCGCGCGATCACGCCTGACAGGCCCACCGTTTCGGCACTACGGTGCAAAAAAGTCTGCGGGAGAGTTCAGGAATGCGCATCTACACAGGACTGGCGGCCGCGCTCGCCGTGTTGAGCCTAGGTCTTTCCAGCCTCGCCCACGCCGGCCCCGCCGCGATCGCCGCGCCTGACAGGTTCGGCGCCGCCGCCGCCAAGGAGATCCTGAAGAAGGGCGGCAATGCGGTCGACGCCGCCGTCGCCGAAGCCTTCGCCCTCGCCGTCACCTATCCGGAGGCCGGGAATCTGGGCGGCGGCGGGTTCATGACCATCTATATCGACGGCAAGTCGTACTTCCTCGACTATCGCGAGACCGCGCCTGCCGCCGCATCGCGAGACATGTACCTCGACGCCAAGGGCGAGCCCATCACCGCGCTCAGCATCGTCGGCGGCAAGGCCTCCGGCACCCCCGGCGCGGTGCGGGGGCTTGCCGAAGCCCATCGCCGCTTCGGCAAGCTCACCTGGCGCGAGGACCTCGCCCCCGCGATCCGCTTCGCCCGCCGGGGCTTCGTCGTTCATCCGGATCTCGCCGAGTCCTACAAATACGCCTCCGCCGACTTCAAGGGCCTCAACTTCGACCGCTATTTCGGGCGTCTGCGCGCCGGCAAGCTGTTTCGCCAGCCGGAGCTCGCCGCCACCCTCACCCGCATCGCCAAGCGAGGACCGGACGAGTTCTATACCGGCAAGACCTCCGACCTGATCGTCGCCCAGATGGGACGGAGCGCGAGCAAAGGCCTGATCACCAAGGCCGATCTCGCCGCCTACAAACCCGTGTGGCGCGAGCCGATCCAGGCGAAGTGGCGGGAGTTTTCGGTGATCACCGCCCCGCCCCCCAGCTCCGGCGGCATTGCGCTTTTGCAGCTCCTGCAGATGAAGGCGGCGGCCAAGCCCCTGTTTGACGGGGTGGCGCTGAATTCGCCGCGCTACATGCACCTCGTCTCCGAGATCGAGAAGCGCGTCTTCGCCGACCGGGCGGAGTATCTCGGCGATCCGGACTTCACGAAGGTCCCGGTCTCCGACCTCATTGCCCCTGACTATGCAGCCCGCCGCGCGACGGAGATCAATCCGGACCGGCCCTCGCCCACCCCATCGGTCAAGCCTGGGCTCGAGCATCACGCGACGACGCACTTCTCCATCCTCGACAGCCATGGCGCCGCCGTCTCCAACACCTACACGCTGAATGGCAGCTTCGGGTCCGGCGTCGTGGTCAAAGGCGCGGGCTTCCTCATGAACAACGAGATGGACGACTTTTCCGTGAAGCCGGGCGCGCCCAACATGTTCGGCGTCGTCGGCGGGGCGAGCAACGCCATCACCCCCGGCAAGCGGCCCTTGTCGTCCATGACGCCGACGATCCTGGTCCGCGACGGAAAGGTGGCGATGGTGATCGGCACGCCCGGCGGATCGCGGATCTTCACCTCCGTCTTCCAGGTCCTGGCGGACGTCTATGACTACGGCCTTTCCCTCCCGGAGGCGCAGAAGCAGCTTCGCTTCCACCACCAGCTCCTGCCGGAAAACACGATCTTCTCCGAGCCCTACGCCCCGTTCAGCGAACCCTTGAAGGCCGACCTCGCCAAGCTCGGCTACCGGTTCGAGGACCAAGGCTATAATGGCGACATCGAAGCCATCCAGGTGATCGGGGATGATGCGGTGGCGGCGTCGGACCCCAGAGGCCGCGGCGTCGCTCTCGTGGTGCGCTGAGACGCCTTTCGCCGTATGGTGAACGAAAGCTTGCGAAGACGGAGAGAACGGACATGGATCGACGGTATCTGTTGACGGCGCTCGCCGTTCTCGGCGGCGGCTCGGCGGCCGCTGCGGACCCCTTGAGCGGCCTTATCGGCGAGGCCCAGAAGGCGCTCGGGCAAAACCAGAGCGGCGGCTCCTCCGCCTCGAGCGGCCTGCCGACGCAGGTCAGCTCCCAGGACGGACAGGCCGGCATCCGCGAGGCGCTGGTCAAGGGGGCGACGGCGGCGGTCACCCGCGTCGGACGCCTCGACGGCTATTGGGGCGACGGCAAGATCCGCATTCCCCT
>CAIUZX010000288.1 GCA_903903715.1 uncultured Caulobacterales bacterium | reverse complement strand
GCAAAGCCAGCGCCTGACTGACCCGCTCGGCGTGCCGGATTTCCTCGCGCCCGTTCTGACGCAAGAGGTCCGCCGCCTCGCCCTCGCCGATCGCCTTGGCCCAGGTCTCGTACAGCGCATCGCCATTCTCTTCGGCGGCGACCAGGGATTCGAGGATCCTGCGCTCAAGCGGCCGGACCGTGGTCGAGGTCGAGACGTAAGGATTGTCCGCCGCCTCGGGCGGAACGAATGTCTCCCCGCTCAGCAGGGTCACCACCTTGGCCACCCGGTGCGCGTGGGCGAGCTCTTCGCGCCCGTTGGCCTGCAGGAGCGCCTTGATCTCCGCATTCTCCGTCCCGGCGGCGAGGCCATAGTAGCCCTCGAGCCCGGACGCTTCGAGATAGGCCATCAGCTTCAGATCATCGATCGTCGGCGAGGTGACAGCGTTGATGTGCGCGAAGGCCTCTCCGACGGACTTCGGCGCGCTGGCGGGCAATGTGGTCATTTTAAACTCTCCTGTCAGGTGGGTCAGTCAGCGACGAAGCCGGCCCAGGTGGCCATGTAATTGACGAACGGGGCCGACAGCCCCTCGGATTCCAAATAGGCGCGGGTGACCGGCAGGCTGACCGGCTGGAAGTCCGGGTCGGCTTTCACCTTCTTCGGATAGTCGTGATGCAGGATCGCCCCGCGCCCGATCAGCACGAAGTCAACGCCGGCCGAAAGGCAGTCCCGCGCCGTCTGCGCCGACATGATCTTGCCCGCGACGCCGATCGGCGTGCTCCCGCGCTTCAGTTCCGCGAACCACTCGATCAGAGGGCGCTGGGCGAAGCCGACTTCCTCCGGGGTCTTGAAGGCGCTCCACAGCGACATGTCGAGATAGTCGATCTCACCCGACAGCATGGCCTCCTGCGCTACGTCGCGGATTTCGGCGAGCTTCAGCCCGAACCGTTCCGGCGACAAGCGAAGGCCGATGCTGAACTTCGGACCGCAGCGCTTGCGAATACCGGCGATGATCTCCCCGATAATGCGGTAGCGATTGGGGAGCGAGCCGCCGTAGCGATCCTTGCGCTGGTTCACTTCCGGGCTGAGGAACTGGCAGAGCAGATACCCGTGCGCGCCGTGGATCTCGACCCCGTCAAAGCCCGCCTTCTCGCAGCGCAAGGCCGACAAGATGAAGCTTTCGATCACCTCCTGCACCTCTGCTTCCGTCAACGCGCGGGCGCCGAACTCGGCATTGTCCGACGGGCAGACGGGATCCTGACCGATATAGGCCTTGGGCGAGCGCATGCCCCCGTGCACCAGCTGCACCACCGCATGGGTGTCGTGGGCCTTCAGGCTCTTCGCCAACTTGGACAGCCCCGGCAGGAAATCGTCGGAAAAGGTTCCGAACTGCCCCGGAAAACCATGCCCCAACGGATGCACGTGCGAGGCGGCGGTCATGGTCAGGCCAAAGCCCCCCTCGGCCCGCATGGTGAGCCAGTGGATCTCCTCGTCCGACAGACGTCCGTCAGGATGGCTCTGCAGATTGGTCAGGGGGGCCAGCATGAAGCGGTTCTTCAGCTCGGGGCCATGGCGCAGCGGAAGGGGCGCGAAGAGATCGATCTTGGTCAAGCTCATCATCCTTGGTGAGTGCGAAGGGGCGAAGGCGCGACGTGAAGGGTCAGGAGGTGCCGACCACGCCGCCGTCGCAGGCGATCACCTGACCGACCACGAACTGACCGGCGCGGGAGCTCAGGAAGATGGCGAGGCCTGCAATGTCTTCGGGCGCGCCGACCCGGCCGCTAGGGTTGCGCTTGCCGATCTCGTTCCAGTCGACCTTGTCCACCTCTCCGCCGAAGCCGACGCCCGTCGACAGCATCCAGGTCGGGAACGGCCCCGGCGCGATGGCGTTGAACAGGATGTGCTCCTTCGTCAGGTGCGCGGCGAGGAAGCGGGTCAGGTGGTGCACCGCCGCTTTGGACGCGCCGTACGAGAAGGTGTCGAACACGGCGGACTTCAGCCCGTCAATGGAGCCGATATTTATGACCCGCGCGGGATTTTCGGCGCTGGCGGCGGAGCGGAGCTGGGGCAGCAGTTTCTGGGTGAGGAAGAAGACGCCCTTGACGTTGGTGTCCATGACCTTGTCCCAGCCCACCTCCGGAAATGACCCCAGTGGCGCGCCCCAGGCGGCGCCGGCATTGTTGATCAGAACGTCGAG
>CAIUZX010000287.1 GCA_903903715.1 uncultured Caulobacterales bacterium | reverse complement strand
CTTCGCAGGGGCCGTCGATCCTTGGCCATGAGCGCGTTCGTCTCCCCCATGGCCCGCAGGTCGCGGAGCAACTCCAGCGGATGGGCGTAGCGCACGGTCACCCGGTCAATGTCCACGACGGGGAGTGCGAGGCCCGCCCGCGTGGCGAGCATGGCCAGATCCGGACCGTCGGCGAAGGGCGACACGCGAGGGGCCGCGCCGCCCGTCACTTCGGCTTCGGCCTCCAGCAGGCACTGCCGCAGTTCGGTGAGGGTCTGGCCGGTGAACAGGGTCCCGAGGAACAGCCCGTCCGGCCGCAGCATGCGGCGAAACTGCACCAGCACGCCGACGAGATCGTTCGTCCAGTGAAGGGCCAGCAGCGAGACCACCAGGTCTACGCTCTCGTCCGCGAACGGCAGGCGCTCCAGCTCTCCTTTACAGAGTAAGGAGGAAGCGGAGTGCGTGAAAGCGCCGGTGGTGTCGAATTCGATCAGTGTGCCGATCGATTTAAATCCTGCAGCGCGGGAGATTGCATTTTTCAGCGCGCCATCGTGATTCGGCGTCTCGACGGCGACAGAAAAGTGTCTCAATATCGTTAACAACCGGTCGACCGCATCCTCGGCCGCCCGGTCCCGCAGGAAGGCCGCGAAGGTTCCGCGGCGCGCCGCGCGCCTCATGCGCATGGCCTGCAGACGCTGGTCAAACAGCTGGGGGGGTGGGGCTGACATGGACCTCCGAGGACACGACGCGGGACCGCAAAGGTCCGCCTTTCGTCCACCGTATGCGGACGGAAGGGCGATCATAGGCGCCTTGAAGCGCGGCGTCGATTGGCTGATCCCGCCGACCGCCCTCGACACCTTCGGCTCTGTCCAGTCTTCGGGGCTCACCCCCGCCGCCTTCGGAGCGATGACGTTTCTGGACGCTCCGGTCTGCGACGGCTGCGGCGCTCCGTTCGTCAACGATCAGGGGCTGGGGGCGCGGTGCTCGACCTGCGTCGCGGCGCCCAGGGCCTTCGACCGGGCCCGGGCGGCCTGTGTCTATGACCACGCGTCGCGGGAGCTGATCCTGCGCTTCAAGCACGGCGATCGGCCGGAACTGGGCTCCCTCTTCGCCCGATGGATGATGCGGGCGGGGGAGGAGCTTCTGGCAGGCGCCGATGCGGTGGCGCCCACGCCGCTCCATCCCAGGCGCCTGTTCGTCCGGCGCTATAACCAGGCGGCGGAGATTGCGCGGCCCCTGGCGAGGTTAGCCCAAGTCCGCTACGCCCCAGATGTTCTCAAGCGCGTCCGCCCGACTCCCAGTCAAGGCGGACGTTCTGCTGTTGAGCGCAGGCGCAATCTCGTCGGCGCCATTCAGGTCGATCCGGCGCGTCAAGCCCAG
The DNA here is from genome assembly GCA_903903715.1 of uncultured Caulobacterales bacterium. Lineage (GTDB taxonomy): Bacteria > Pseudomonadota > Alphaproteobacteria > Caulobacterales > Caulobacteraceae > CAIMFV01. The sequence goes on along the minus strand of CAIUZX010000287.1, from coordinate 11,487 downwards.
GTCGAGGGGCGCAGGATCGTGGTGATTGATGATGTTTTCACCACCGGCGCCACGGCGGAGGCCTGTGCCAAGGCGCTTTTGCGGGCAGGCGCGCGCGCCGTGGATCTGTTGACAGTGGCGAGGGTGCGCGACGACGCGTCTTTGACTATATAGGTGACAGTTCTGTCACGCGCCGGAGTCGCCATGGCCGCCGTCCTGATCTACACGCGCCCGTTCTGCCCCTATTGCGCCCGCGCGCTCGCCCTCCTGAAGGCCAAGGGCGCGACCCTGACCGAGGTGGACGACGCCGCCTTCAATCCGGAGCGGCGTAAGGAAATGCTGGAGAAGTCCGGCGGCGCGGCGACTTATCCGCAAATTTTCATCGGCGACACCCATGTGGGCGGCTGCGACGATCTCGTCGCCCTCGACCGCGCAGGCGGGCTGGACCCGCTGCTGGCGGCCTGAGAGGACACCGCGCCATGAAGGTCGCCCTGATCCAAACGCGCACGCCCGCAACGCACGCCGCCGCCCTCGACCACGTCGCGCCCGTGGTACGCGAGGCGGCGGGGGCCGGCGCGAGCTTCATTGCGACGCCAGAATGCACCAATGTCGTGCAGCGCGACCGGGTGAAGCTGATCCCGCACCTCGTGGCGCTGGAGGCGGACCCCGTTGTCCAGGGCCTTCGGGCGCTTGCGGCGGAGCTGAAGGTCGAGCTGTTAATTGGGTCCGCCCTCGTGAAGCGCCCGGACGGCAAGTTCGCCAATCGCTCGGCCCTGATCGGTCCCGACGGCGCGATCCGCACCACCTATGACAAGATCCACATGTTCGACGTCGATCTGCCGACTGGAGAGCGGGCGCGGGAGAGCGAGACCTACACCCCCGGCGACGCTGCCGTGGTGGCGGATACCGGCATCGGCCGGATCGGCCTGACCATCTGCTACGACCTGCGCTTTCCGCACCTGTTCCGGGCGCTGGCCAAGGCCGGCGCAAATGCGATCTTCGTCCCCGCCGCCTTCACCCGCCCCACGGGGGAGGCGCACTGGGAAGTGCTGCTCCGCGCCCGGGCTATCGAGACCGGCGCCTTTGTCCTTGCCCCGGCGCAGGGCGGGTTCCACGAGGACGGCCGCGGCACATTCGGTCACTCCCTCGTCGTCGCGCCCTGGGGGCAGGTCATCGCCAAGCTCGATCACGATGAGCCCGGCGTGCTCCTGGCGGATCTCGATTTTGCTGAAGTCGCCAAGGCCCGCGGCGCCGTGCCCGCCCTGACCCACGACCGCGCCTATGCGGCGCCGCTGACGGCCACATCACAGGCCGCCGAATGATCCGCTACGCCCTGACTTGCGACCGCGAGCATGGGTTCGAGGCCTGGTTCGGCTCGTCGGACGACTATGACGATCAGGCGGAGCGGGGGCTGGTGGAGTGCCCCTTCTGCGCCAGCAAGGCTGTGCGCAAACAGATCATGGCCCCGGCGGTGACGGGCACCAAGGCGCAGAAGTCGGTCGCGCCGCCTGAGCCTCAGCTTCCGGCGCTGACCGAAGCAGCCGCGGCCCCGGCAGACAGCCCTCAGGCGAAGATGCTCGAGGTGCTGGGGAAGATGAAGCGCTATGTCGAGACCCATTTCGAGAATGTCGGCGACCGCTTCGCCCAGGAAGCCCGCGACATCCATGACGGCGTGTCGGACGACCGCGCCATCTACGGTCAGGCGACGGGCGACGAGGTTCGCGAGCTGATCGAGGACGGCGTGCCGATCGCCCCCTTGCCCTTCCTCGGACCCCCGACGGCGAAGCTGAATTAACGCGTCTCAGACTGGGCGATCGCGACCGAATCAAAAATACGCCTCTCGCCCGAACGGGCTAGGCTCTCGCATTCGTTAACGCTAAGACGGAAGCGTTACGGCGGGGGCGGGATGTCCATCAGATACGCGTATCTGCAGATCGGCAGGGTTCTGGGGTGGGCTGCATGGGCCGCCTCGGTGGCAGGCGCCCTGTATCTCAACGCGATCCATCCCGTGATCGATCAGGTCCTGGTGCTGATGTGCTGGCCGATCGTGTCGGGCGTGACGCTTCGCCCCCTGATCAAGGTCTTCTGGCCGCTGCCGGTGGCGCTGGTCGGGATCGCCTTCGCCGTGCCGCATCTTCTGGCGCGGTTCGGATATTAAGCGTCCCGCGTCGCCGTCATCATGTAGTTCATCGCCGTGTCCGGCCCGAGGCGCCAGCTGTCCGCCAGCGGATTATACTGGACGCCGAATGGTCCGTGTACGGATACGGGTGCGCCGCTGAGGAAATCGCGGATCTCCTCGGGCTTCAGGAACTTCGTCCAGTCGTGGGTGCCCGCTGGCAGCCAGCGCAGCACGTACTCCGCACCGACCTTCGCCAGAGCGAGCGCCTTGAGCGTCCGGTTGAGGGTGGCGATGATCATCAGTCCGCCCGGCTTGAGCAGGCTGGCCGCGTCGCGCAGGAACTGGCCGGGGTCAACCACATGCTCGACCACCTCCATATTGAGGATGAGGTCAAACCGCTCAGTCCCCGCTTCCACCAGAGACTCCACCGTCGCGCAGCGATAATCGATGGAGAGACCCATCTCCTTCGCGTGGGCGGAGGCCGTGCCGATATTGCGGGCCGAGGCGTCGACGCCGGTCACCGAAAAGCCCAGCCGCGTCATCGGTTCGCACAGGAGGCCGCCGCCGCAGCCGATGTCGAGGAGGGACAGCCCTTCGAAGGGCTTTGCCGACATCTCGTCCCGGTCAAAACGCGTCAGGGCCTGATCCCGGATGAAGCGCAGGCGCACGGGGTTGAAGCGGTGCAACGGGGCGAACTTGCCCTTGGGGTCCCACCATTCGGCGGCGATCCTCGAAAAGCGCGCCACGTCCTCCGGATCGACGCTCCCGCCTTTCGCCTGTTCATCTATCGTCGCCGTCGTCATCGGGTTTCTCCTGCATTGCACAGGTCGCGGGGGATCGTTAGACACCGCAATCTCGCGTGGACATGGTCGCATTGCGCTCGGTGCGCAAGGCGCAGACGCGCTGACAGTTGAGGGAACGGATCGAGGTCGTGGTCGAAAGCCGTCTGGTGATGAAGTTCGGCGGCACCAGCGTCGCCGATATCGAGCGCATCCGCCGGGTTGGCCGGCTGGTGGAGGCGGAGGTCGCGCGCGGGCATCGCGTCGCGGTGGTCGTCTCGGCCATGGCGGGCAAGACCAACGAAATGGTCGCCTGGACGGACGCGGCTGGCCGCGCTGCGCCAGGCCTGCCCGAAAGCGATGACGAGTACGACGTGGTGGTGGCGTCGGGAGAGCAGGTGACCGCGGGCCTCCTCGCCATGGTCCTGCGCAACATGGGCGTCCCGGCGAAAAGCTTCCTCGGCTGGCAGATCCCGATCATCACCGACGACGCTCACGGCAAGGCGCGGATCGAGGACATTCCGCCGGAGAACCTGACCGCCCTGATGGACGCAGGAACCGTCGCCGTGATCGCAGGCTTCCAGGGCCGCACGCCGGAGGGGCGGATCACCACCTTGGGGCGGGGCGGCTCGGACACTTCCGCCGTCGCCATCGCCGCCGCCGTCGGCGCGATCCGCTGCGACATCTATACGGACGTCGACGGCGTCTACACGACCGACCCCCGCATCGAGAAGCGCGCCAAGCGCCTCGCCCGCATCTCCTACGAGGAAATGCTGGAAATGGCCTCGCTCGGGGCAAAGGTCCTGCAGACCCGCAGCGTCGAACTCGCCATGGCGCACCGGGTGCCCGTGCGGGTCCTGTCAAGTTTCACTGAACCGGGTGAGGCCTCCGCCGACACCGGTACGATTGTCTGTGACGAGGAAGAGATCATGGAAAAGCGCATCGTCAGCGGCGTCGCCTTCTCGCGCGACGAAGCCAAGGTCACCCTGTTCGGCCTTCCCGACACCCCCGGCGTGTCGTCGAGGATCTTCTCGGCCCTCGCCGAGGCCCACGTGAACGTGGACATGATCGTCCAGTCCAAGGCGCGCACCGCCGACCACGCCAACATGGCCTTCACCGTGGGCCGCCGCGACGCGGACCGGGCGCTGGAGATCATGCGCGAGGTGCAGAAGGACATCGGCTTTGAGGAAGTGGCCGTCGATGCGGACGTCGCCAAGGTCTCGGTGGTCGGCGTCGGCATGCGCAGCCACGTGGGCGTCGCCCAGTCCATGTTCAAGGCGCTGGCGGAAAAGGGCGTGAACATCCAGGTCATCTCCACCTCGGAGATCAAGATCAGCGTGCTGATCGACGCGGCCTACACCGAACTCGCCGTCCGCGCGCTGCACGCCGCCTATGGGCTGGATCAGGTGTGAGGGACGATTATACTCTTTGGAGTTCGCCGGTTCAGATCCTGCTGGATAGCGAAATGTTTTAATCGTAAATAATTGCATCATTTTCGAAAATGTCGAACGGTCAATATTGAGTTAATGTAGTAGGTGGGTTCTTCCTATGCCCGTAGTGCTCCGCGTCGAAGGCTTCCAGTTCCTGTTCTATTCCAACGAAGGCGACCCGCGCGAGCCTGCTCACATCCATGTGCGGGTCGATCGCGACGAAGCCAAGTTCTGGATTTCTCCGGACGTCCGCGTCGCCTATAATCGAGGCTTGAATGGCCGAACCCTCAACCGGGCGCGACAGCTCGTCGAAGAGCACCAAGCTTTACTGGAAAGGGCCTGGAATGATTACTTCTCCTGAACCTATCGCCGCCCGTTTTGACGACGACAACATGTGGGTGGAGCTGGAAGACGGGCGGACGATCGGTGTGCCCCTCGCATGGTTCCCTCGACTGTTCCATGCCACGAAAAGCCAGCGAGAGGCTTTTGAGCTGAGCCGTTGCGGCATCCACTGGGCGGACATCGACGAAGACATTTCCATCGCCGGTCTCATCGCCGGCCGAGGGGACTCGTTGCGTACGTCAGGAGCGGCGGCTTAGCCCCGCCCATCGGGGCAACCATGTGTCGACAGGAACCATGATCCTTTCCCGGCAGATCCGCCCCTGCGGCCCCGTTGCGGATCTTGGCGCGGCGGAGCGGACGCTGGAGGCGCTCGGGGATATGGACGGGTGGTCCGCGCTGGCCCCCATTGCGGGCGCGTCGCCCTATCTTGGCGCGCTGATGCGGCGGGATCCGGAGCGGCTGAGGCGGCTGATGGCTGGCGATCCGGATCAGGCGCTGGCGGACCTGGTGGCCCGTGTCGGAGCAGCCACGAACCTCGCCCTCGATCCCGCCAAGGCTGAGCTTCGCCAGCTGAAGGCGGAGCTTCATCTGCTCACCGCAATTTGCGACCTCGGCGGGGTCTGGGGCCTCGATCAGGTGACGGGCGCCCTGTCGCGCTTTGCCGATGCGAGCGTACAGGCGGCGCTTCGGCTGGCGGCGGCGCAGGAACGGGCGCGGGGGGCGATGACGGGCGCAGCCGACGATCCGCGCGGTCCGGCGCCCGGCCTGTTCTGTCTGGCGCTGGGCAAGCACGGGGCGCACGAGCTCAACTATTCCAGCGATATCGACATCTCGATCTTCTACGATCCGGACCTTCTGCCCGTCGCCGATGGGGTGGAGCGGCAGGTCGTCGCCCTTCGCCTGACCCGCACCCTCGCCGACATCCTGCAGCAGCGGACCGAGGACGGGTACGTCTTCCGCGTGGATCTACGCCTGCGCCCCGATCCCTCGTCGACGCCTGCGGCCATGCCGGTGGACGCGGCCCTCGACTACTACGAGAGCGTCGGCCAGAACTGGGAGCGGGCGGCGATGATCAAGGCGCGGCCCTGCGGCGGCGATCCTCTCACCGCGGCGGCCTTCGTGGAGGCGCTGCAGCCCTTCATCTGGCGGCGCAATCTCGACTACGCGGCCATCGCCGACATCCATTCGATCAAGCGCCAGATCCACATCTACAAAGTGGACGACCGCCTCGACACGCCGGGCGCCAATCTGAAGCTCGGCCGCGGCGGGATCCGCGAGATCGAGTTCTTCGTGCAGACCCAGCAACTGATCCTGGGCGGGCGGGACGTGACCTTGCGTTGCCCCCGCACGCTGGACGCGCTTCAGGCGCTGGTGCGGGCGGGGCATGTGGAACAGGACTGCGCGGACGAGTTGCACGCCGCCTATGTGGTTCTGCGCGGGCTGGAGCACCGGACCCAGATGCTGGAGGACGAGCAGACCCACGTCCTGCCCGTCGACGATGTCCGCCGCGCGCAGGTGGCCGCACTTTGGGGGGAAGGGGATCTCGCCTGTTTCGACCGGGCTGTGGAGGCGACGCTGCGTCTCGTCAACCGTCGGTATGGGGAGCTGTTCGCCGAGGACGAGCCCCTGTCGTCCAGCTTCGGCAATCTTGTCTTCACCGGCGTGGACGACGATCCCGAGACGCTGAAAACTCTCGAGCGCATGGGGTTTTCGAACCCGCAGCAGGTGTCTCAGACGATCCGGTCCTGGCACCACGGGCGGATCGCGGCGACGCGGACGGAGCGGGGGCGGGCGCTGTTCACACGCCTCGCGCCGCAGCTTCTGGAGGCCGCCCACGCCACCGGCGCGCCGGATGCGGCCTTCCTGCGGTTCGCCGAGTTCTTTTCGGGGCTCTCGTCCGGCGTGCAGATCCAGTCGCTGTTTCTGGCCAAGCCCAAGCTGTTCGCCCTCGTGGTGGAGGTGATGGCCTTTGCGCCCGCGCTCGCCCGCACCCTGGCGCAGCGGCCTGCGGCGCTGGACGCCATGATCGATGCGGGCTTCTTCGAGCCTGTGGACCCTTACGAGACCGCCCGCGCGCTGGCGGAGGCGGTGGCCGCATCGGAGGGCTTTGAGGGCGCGCTGGACGCCGCACGGCGGGTGCATAGGGATCAGGCCTTCCGCGTCGGCGTGCAGGTCCTGTCGGGCCTTGCCCGGCCGGAGGAGGCGGGGCGCGCCTTTGCCGCGCTGGCCGACGCCTGCATCACGGCGCTCGCGCGCACGGCGCTGGTGGAGACCGAGCGGCTGGGCGGCGCGCTGCCGGGCGGGCGGGTCTGCGTCCTGGCGCTGGGCAAGGCAGGCTCCCGGGAGATGACCGCGGGCTCTGACCTTGACCTCATGACCATCTACGAGGCGCCCGCGGGCGTGGAGTCTGCGCTGAAGGGCTGGTCCGCCGACGCCTGGTTCACTCGCTTCACCCAGCGGCTGATTGCGGCCCTGTCCGCTCCCACGGGGGAGGGCGGCCTCTACGAAGTCGACATGCGCCTGCGTCCTTCCGGCACGGCGGGGCCGGTGGCGGTGCGCCTGTCGGCCTTCGACGCCTATTATGCCGGGGAGGCGCACACGTGGGAGTTTCTGGCCCTCACCCGCGCGCGGGTCGCCTGGGCCTCGGATCCCGCCTTCGGGGAGGCCTGCTCCGAGGCTGTCCGCAAGGCGCTGCGCCGCCCTCGCGATGCGGACAAGACCCGCGCCGATGTGACCGACATGCGGGCCCTGATGCGAAAAGAACGCCCGGCGTCCGGGTTCTGGGATTTGAAGCTCTCCGACGGCGCGCTGGTCGACGTCGAGTTCGCTGCGCAACTGCTGCAGATCCTCGGCGCGCCGAAGGGCGGGCGAATCGCGGCCTCGACCCTCGACGCCTTGCTGGCGGCGCGGGAGGGGGGCTTTCTCAGTGCGGACCAGACCGACGCCCTGATCGCGTCATGGCGCGCGCATCAGGGCCTGTCACAGCTTCTGAAGCTGGCCTTAAGCGCCGGCGCGAAGGTTGAGGACGAGCCGACCCCCTTCCAGACAAGGCTTGCCGGGGTGCTGGGCCTGTCGAACCTCGATGAGCTGAAAGCCGCCCTGATCGACATCCGCACCCGCGCCCTGCAGGTCCGATATTCCCTGTACGGGTGAAGCGAGGCGGAAAATTCCTGTTCTGTAGGGGTCGGAGTTTCTTCGATCTCGGAGAATGGCTCAATTTTTGACAGATATTTAAGTATATGAAAAATATGGAAAATAATAGAAATTTGAGATCTTTTTGCAAAAAATAATGCTCCGAACCCGGATTTGTTCTTGTGATTTTTCACAAAGATGTCACATTCCCCTCGGACGCGCTGACGACTGAGAGGGGACCGCCCCTGGGAGCCGCTCCGCATCTCTTTCTGGCTTCAGCTGCTGGTCAAGGAGACGCAGACATGAACAACACCAAGACCTCGCTTCCCGTAGCGATCCTGTCGTTTGCATTCACCGGAATTTTCGGTCCTCACCGTCGCAAGGACGAGTATCTCGATCCGCCGCGCAACGTGTCGTCGGACGGCAAGGGCCGCTGATAGGTCCGTTCCGACGCATCAAGAGTTGATTGAAGCCCCCGGGAGCAGCCGCTTTCGGGGGCATTGTTTTGGTCGCAGCGCTTGCCTCCGCGCCAAGCGGCCACTACCCCTCGTCGGACAAACGCGGGCGACGAAGCCCTGCGAGGCTTGCACAAGGGAGAGACGCCATGAGCCTTCTGACCGTCGAAAGGGATGGCCACGTCGCCATTTTGACCCTGAACCGCCCGGACTCGATGAACGCTCTGGGCGTGCAGGGGGACGGGGATGAGGTGCAGGCCGTGTGCGATACGCTCAACGCTGATCCGGAGGTGCGCTGCGTGGTGCTGACCGGCGCAGGCCGCGCCTTTTCGGCGGGGGGGGATGTGAAGGCGATGAAGGCGAGGACCGGCGCCTTCGGGGGCGGCGGCTTCGAGATCCGCAACGGTTATCGCAACAACATCCACCGCATCGTCCGCGCCCTCTACGGGCTGGAGATCCCGACCATCGCGGCCGTGAATGGCGCGGCGGTGGGCCTCGGCTGTGACGTCGCCTGCATGTGCGACATCCGTCTGGCGTCGGACAAGGCGCGCTTTTCGGTGACGTTCCTGAAGCTTGGCCTGATCCCCGGAGACGGCGGCGCCTGGCTTCTGCCGCGGATCATCGGTCAGGACCGCGCCGCTCAGATGCTGTTCACCGGGGAGATGATCGACGCAAAGACCGCCGAGGCCTGGCGCCTCGTGACCCGCGTCGTTCCGCATGACGACCTTTTGACCGAGGCCAAGGCGCTCGCCCACCGCATCGCCGAGCAGCCGCCGCACGCCCTGCGCCTCGCCAAGAACCTTTTGCGCAATGGTACGACCGCGAGCTACGACACCATGATGGACATGTCCGCGGCGGCGCAGGCGATCGCGCACCTGACCGACGACCACATGGAGGGCGTCGACGCCTTGCTGGAAGGGCGTCCTGCGGTGTTCAAGGGGAAGTAATCAGGGCCGGGTGCGCGCCCGTCAGCCCGCCTTGGCGGTGGGCTTGGCGGGCTTCCTGCCCTTGGTCGGCGCCGGGGGCGGCGGAGGCGGCTCCGGCGGCGGATTCTGCACCGTCTCGGCCATCGACTTCACATTGTTGAAGCGGCTGGCGAGGGCCTCAGTAATCTTCTTGGCCTCGGACGTGGGCATGACGCCCAGGATCGCCGCCAGATCCTTTTCCTTCAGCTTGGCCGCGACGGGAATGCGCACCTTGTCGTCGAGAGTCGACATGATGGCCGCCGCATCCTTCGGCTTCATCTTGGAATAGACGATCACCAGGCGGTCGATCTCGCCCTGAACCTTCGTGTCAGCTTGTCCCAGCAGGATGCTGATCTCGCTCTTCAAAGCGGTGAGTGTCTTGAGCTTTCCATCAACCTTGGCTTCCGCCGCGGCGAGGAGCTGGAGCTGGGTTTCCAGCGCCCGTTCGCGGTCGTCGAGCTGTCCCCGGCGGGAGGAGAGGTTCTGCAGGGTCTGAAGCTCACCCGGCGACAGACCGGCTTCCTTGGCGAGTTCGGCGGGGGATGGGGCGCAGGCAGGGGCTGCCGCCGCGGAGGCTGCCGCAGCGGTGGTCGCGCCGGCGGCGCTGGCCACCGTCATGTTGGGCAGAGGCGTGGTCTTGTCCGTCTTTGCGGACTTGTCGGTCTTCTCCGCCTTGTCGCCGGGCTTCGCCTCGGATGGCGTCTGCGCCTGAGCGCCGAGCTGGCGGATGGCCTCGGGCGCAGAGTCGATATTGCGGATAGCCGCAATCGCCAGCGCGCCGGTCAGGGCGATCGCCGTCAGGGGCAGGATCGGCGGGGCGCGCATCAGAGCGCCGCCTTACGCGCGCGGATGCGTGCGGCGAAGTCTTCCGGCGTCGGTCCCTGTGGCGAGACCGGCGTGGCCAGTTGAGCTTCAAGCTCCGCCGCCCAGTCGTTCGACGTCGCCGCCGCAGCCTGGTAGGGCGCGGGACGCGGCGCGGCCGAATAACGTGGCGCGTCTGGGCTCACGGTCGGTTCAAACAGCTCGTCTTCCTCCGGCAGGGGCCGTCGCGAAGGCTTCGGCGGGAGCGTCGCCGCCGGACGCGCCGCGGGGGCGACGTCAGGGCGAGCCGGAGTCTGACGTGACTCGCCGCCGGGTATCAGTCCAAATCGCTGCGCCAGTCGTCGAACACCCTGCTGCGGCTCGGCCGCGGAGGAGGGGCGCAAGGGCTCGGAGAGATCAGCGGCGCCGGTCTCGCGGATTCCGGCCAGGGCCTGTTGTTCGATCAGGCCGCGGGCGGTGTAGATCTGTCCGTCGAGCTTGGCCGCGAGGCTTCTGGCGGTCTCGATGCGGGAGAGGAGGCTGTCGTGGGTCTCGCTGGTCGCTTCCCGCAGGGCGGCGAGGCCCCGCTCAGCGCGGACGGCGGCGTCATTTAGCTCGACGATCGCACGGGCGAAGCCCTCATGGCTCTGCTTGAGCGCCTTCAGGCGGCCGTTCAGGCGCGCGCCAAGGACCAGGGCCGCGATCATCAGCGCGGCCAGGAACAGGTCCATGGAGACGCCCAGGAGGCTCATGCGCGCCTACTTGAACGTGGCGATGGCGCGACGGGCCGCCGGCGCCAGAGGCGCGTCGACGCGCACCGCAAGATGATGATTGGAACGGCCCATCCGACCACGCGTGAGGGGAATCGTGCCTGAACGCAACTCCACCTGACTATCGGGAGTCGCATTGAGCATCAGCGTGTCCCCGACCTTGAGGTCGATCACGCTCTGCAGGGTGACCTCCATCTCGTCCAGCACGGCGCGAACCTCCATGTCTGTGGTCCAGAGTTCAGTGGCGAGGTGACTTTCCCAGATGTTGTCCCGGCCGAACTTCTCGCCCATGAACTGCTGCAGCAGCATCTTGCGGATCGGCTCGAGGGTTGCGTAGGGGAGCAGGAGCTCCACCCGTCCGCCCCGGTCTTCCATGTCGATGCGCAGCTTGACCAGGATGGCGGCGTTGGCGGGCCTCGCGATCGCGGCGAAGCGGGGGTTGGTCTCCAGCCGGTCCAGATTGAAGTGCACCGAGGTCAGGGGATCGAAGGCGGACTTGGCGTCCGCCAGCACGACTTCCACCATGCGCTGCACCAGCACCCGCTCGATGGTCGTGTAGGGGCGGCCTTCGATGCGCATCGCCGCCGTGCCGCGCCGTCCGCCCAGCAGCACGTCGACGATGGAGTAGATGAGGTTAGAATCGACCGTCAGCAGGCCGTAATTGTCCAGCTCCTCCGCCCGGAACACGGCCAGGATGGCGGGCAGGGGGATGGAG
>CAIUZX010000286.1 GCA_903903715.1 uncultured Caulobacterales bacterium | reverse complement strand
GTCCACCCACGACGCCAAGGACATGCTGCCGGGTGTGGACTCCACCCCGCTGCTGGTCTGCGATCTGTGGGAGCACGCCTACTATCTCGACCATCAGAACGACCGCGCGGGCTTTCTGACCCAGTGGTTCGACCACTTGGCTGACTGGTCCTTCGCCGGGCGACAGTTTCACGCGTCCGTCAGAAACGGCCTGTCCTGGCGACATCCCCGGGCGTTCAGCTTCGTGGCCTGAGCGACGACAACTTAGGCGCTGCGGACCGACCGGCTCAGACCAGGTCGGTCCGCAGGTCCTTGATCGCCTCCAGCACCGCTTCGGTGTCAGACGGCGTCGACATCGCGTCCGCCTCATCGTCAACGCGGTTGACCAGGTTGGGATTGTCCCGCCGGCTTTCCTCCAGGAGGCCGACGATCTTGGCGATCTTCTGATCGTTGGAGATGGCGAGCTCGAGGATGAGCTGCGCGCGATTGTCCGCCAGCTTGTCCTCGCGCCGCTGCGTGGTCAGGATCAGGGCCGCGACGACGAGGGCGCTCGTGGCGGTGACCAGCTCCAGCCACACGAAGGGCGCGGGGTCGATGGGCTCAAGCCCAAGCCACGGCGCCGCCAGGTTGCCGCCGACCCACAAGACGATGCCGAGGCTGAGCGACGCGACAAAACCCGGGCCGCCGATCACCGATGTGATCTTGTCGACAACGGACTGCAGGAGGCTCGCCTCCAGCCGGTGCGCCGCGCGGATCTGGGCGGTGGTGTGCGCGACCTCCGTCATCTCTTCAGGGTTCGCTCGCCGATGCTTGGGTTTGAAACGGGCCATGATCGATCAGGCGATCCTTGTGGGAGGCGGGGACAGCTCCATAGTCGCCCGGACGCCGGGTCCGTCAGAGCTGGATTCTACTCAGGCCAAGGCCCAGCCTTGCGGAAAGGTCGTCACAGAGGGTGGAAATTGCTGTAGCGTGCCGCGTTCCCAACACCGGCGCGCAAACAGCTCGGAGCCGCGACATGACGACCCTCTATGATTTCACGGCGGTGGATATCAAAGGTCAGGAGATCCCCCTGTCGACCTATCGCGGCAAGGTGCTCTTGATCGTCAACACCGCGTCCAAATGCGGGTTCACGCCGCAGTACGAAGGACTGGAGGCGCTCTACCGCGACCTGCAGGACAAAGGGCTCGTCGTGCTGGGCTTTCCCTGCAACCAGTTCGGCGCGCAGGAGCCGGGGGACGCCGCCGAGATCGCCAGCTTCTGCTCCCTCACCTATGACGTCACCTTTCCGATGTTTGCGAAGATCGACGTCAATGGCCCCAACGAGAGCCCGCTCTACACCTGGTTGAAGGCGCAGGCGCCGGGGATTCTGGGCACGCAAGGCGTCAAGTGGAACTTCACCAAATTCCTGGTCGACACGTCGGGCAAGGTGGCTGGCCGGTTCGCGCCGGCGGACAAGCCTGAAGCCCTGAGGAAAGAGATCGTGGCGCTGCTCCCCGCCTGAGCCGTAGCGCGCGGGCGAGCTTGCCAAGCCGACCTGCGCTCTCCACTCTCGCCCGCTCAAGCTGCGTGTCGGAGGATGCATGTCTCGAATGAAGTGGGCGATGGCGGGCGCAGCGGCGCTTGGCCTGATGGCGTCTTCGGCCATGGCTGCGCCCCGCGACATTGCGGCCAACAAGGCGGCGATCGACAAGGTGCTGGACGCCGAATACCCGCATCTCGACGCGCTCTACAAGGACATCCACGCCCATCCGGAGATCGGCTTCCAGGAGGTGCGCACCGCCGCCAAACTCGCCGCCGAGATGCGGGCCCTGGGCTTTGAGGTGACCGAGCATGTGGGCAAGACCGGCCTTGTCGCCATCTTGCGCAATGGCCCAGGCCCACTCGTCCTCGTGCGCACCGAGCTCGACGCCCTGCCCATGCAGGAAAAGACCGGCCTGCCCTACGCCAGCGTCGATAAGCAGGTCTGGGAAGGGCGGGAGACCTTCGTCGACCACGCCTGCGGCCACGACATCCACATGGCGAGCTGGGTGGGGACGGCCAAGGCGCTGGTCGCGTTGAAGCCGAAGTGGCGCGGCACGGTGATGTTCATCGGCCAGCCCGCCGAGGAGACGGTGGGGGGCGCCAAGGCCATGCTGGCGGACAATCTCTTCCAGCGTTTCGGCAAGCCGGACTACGGTTTTGGGCTGCACGTCGGCCCAGGTCCCGCCGGGACAGTGGCCTACAAGTCCGGCGTCTCCACCTCCAATTCCGACAGTTTCGAGCTGCGCTTTCTGGGGCGCGGCGCCCATGGCTCCATGCCCAGCCTCTCCATCGATCCTGTGATGATGGCGGGCCGATTCATCGTCGACGTGCAGAGCGTGGTCAGCCGGGAAAAGGACGCGGCTTCGTTCGGCGTGGTGACGGTGGGCTCGGTGCAGGCGGGCTCCGCCGGCAACATCATCCCCGACAACGCGCTTCTTCGCGGCACGATCCGCAGCTACACGCCCGAGGTGCGCACCGGTCTGGTGTCGGGCGTGGAGCGAACGGCCAAGGCGGTGGCGGAGATGGCGAACGCGCCGCCGCCGGCCCTCTCCATCACCGAGGGCGGCAAGGCGGTGGTCAATGACGCGGCGCTCACGGAACGCACGGCGGCGGTGTTTAAGGCCGCCTTCGGCGACCGGGTCAGCGCGCAGTCTGCGCCCAGCTCGGCCAGCGAGGACTATTCGGAGTTCATCCTCGCGGGCGTGCCGTCCCTGTTCTTCAGCATCGGCGGCGTCGACCCCGAGAAGATCATCGCCGCCAAGGGCGCGCCCATGCCGGTGAACCACTCCCCCTACTTTGCGCCCACGCCGGAGCCGACCATCCGCACGGGGGTCGAGGCCATGACCCTTGCGGTGTTGAACGTCATGGCGCGATAAGGCCTGCAAAGCAGAACAGGGGACGCGCCATGGACTTCAACCTGACCGACGAGCAGCGCATGCTGAAGGATCTCGTCGAGAAGTTCGTGCGGGCTGAGATCCTGCCGCTGGAGGGCGCTGTGATGGCGCGGGAGGCGAACGGAGAAGGCTCCCACCTTTCGCCTGCGGAAAAGGCACATCTCGACAAGGTGTCGAAGGATCTTGGCCTGTGGAGCCTGGATGCGCCTGAGGAAGTCGGCGGGCTGGGCTTTGGCTATACCGCCCTTGTCGGGGTGAACGAGTGGCTGGGCTATTCTGCGGCGCACTACACCCTGCCGCCGGACAGCCCGAACCTGCGCATGCTGGCCACGACCGTGAACGAGAAGCAGCGGGCGGCGTATCTGGCCCCCTACGCCCGGGGCGAGACGGTGTCGGCCATCGGCATCTCCGAGCCCGGCGCAGGCGCAGATCCCGCGGGCATGGCCACCAAGGCGGTGCGCGACGGCGACGACTGGGTGATCAACGGCCGCAAGATCTGGATCACCCGCGCGGACGAGGCGGACTTCACCATCCTGATGGCCCTGACCGATCCGGCCAAGAAGGCGCGGGGCGGGATGTCCGCCTTTCTGGTGGACCGGGACAATCCGGGCTTCAAGGTGCTGCGCCGCATCCCCATGCTGGGGGGCGAGTTCACCTACGAGGTCGCGCTGGAGGACTGCCGCGTCCCCGGCTGGAAGCTGCTGGGGGAGGAGGGGCAGGGCTTTGCGCCGATGCAGGTCCGCCTCGGCACCCGCCGGATGGAGATGGCCGCCTGGTGCATCGGCGCCGCGCAGCGGGCGCTCGACATGATGCGGGAATACGCGGCTCAACGGGTCACCTTCGGCCATAAACTCAGCGAGCGGCAGTCGATCCAGTGGTGGGTCGCCGACGGCGCCACCAAGATCCACGCGGCGCGGCTGATGGCCTATCACTGCGCCTGGAAGCTCGATCAGGGCGGCGACGTGCGCACCGAGATCTCCATGCTGAAGGTCTTCGCCACGGAGATGGCTGACGAGATCATCGATCAGGCCATGCAGTGCTTCGGCGCGATGGGCATGACCAAGGAAATGCCGCTGCAACTGCTGGCCGGACGCGTGCGCAACATGCGCATCTATGACGGCCCCTCCGAAGTCCACCGCATGGTGGTCGCCCGCAACCTGATGGACACCAGAGGATGAGCGAGACCGTTTCCGTCGAGATGCGCGGGGCTGTGGCGGAGCTGACCTTCAGTCATCCGCCGAACAACCACGTCTCGACCGCCCTCTTGCGCGAGATCGCGGATGAGCTGGAAGAGCTGGACGAGGACGCAAATGTCCGCGTCGTGCTGCTGGCGTCCGAGGGGCGGGTGTTCTGCGGCGGCGCCGATCTCGTCGCGCCCGGCGGGCTTGGCGAAGCGGTGACGAGCGGCGCGGACCCCACGCGGCTGTTCTATGATCAGGCGATCCGGATGTTCGGCTCGAAAAAGCCCATCGTCGCGGCGATTCAGGGCGCGGCGGTCGGCGCAGGGCTCGGCATAGCGGTGGCGGCGGATTTCCGCATCGCCTCGACGGAGGCGAAGTTCGCCGCCAATTTCGTGAAGCTGGGCTTCCACCCGGGCTTTGGCCTGTCCCACACCCTGCCCGCCCTGATCGGCGTGCAGAACGCAAGGCTGATGTTCCTTACCGGGCGGCGGGTGAAGGCGGAGGAGGCGTTGCGCCTTGGCCTCGTCGATAGCATCGTCGCGCCCGATGATCTGATGAGCGCCGCCCGCGCTCTGGCCGACGAGATCGCTGAGAACGCGCCCCTCGCCCTCGTCTCCACGCGGCGGACGCTCAACGCTGGACGGCAGGCGGCGGTGGAGGCCTCGCTGTTGCGCGAACACGCCGAGCAGACGTCGCTGAAGCTGACCGCCGACTATGCCGAGGGCGTGGCGTCGGTGTTCGAGCGTCGGCCCGCCAAGTTTACGGGCGCCTGAGAGCCTTACGCCTTCAGCGCCCGGGCCAGCGCCGCCCGCGAGTCCCGCCGCGCCTGCTTCGAAATCGCCGCCTCCGGCGCGAGGTCGAAGGCGTGGAAGCCGCCGGGATAGACGTGCAACTCCACCGGCACGCCCGCGCGCATCAGGCGGCGCGCATACTCAATATCCTCCTCCAGGAAGAGGTCGAGGGAGCCGGTGGAGATGAAGGTCGGCGGCAGGCCGCTCACATCCTTTGCCCGCGCGGCGGCGGCGTAGGGCGACACGCCGTCGGACCCGGGCTCCACGCCCAAGAGCGCGCTCCAGCCAAAGTGGTTGTTGTGAGGCGTCCACAAAAACTCCCCGGCATAGGGGTTCGGGTCCTTCGCCACACAGGTCCGGTCGTCGATCATGGGATAGATCAGGTGCTGGAAGGCGAGCGTCAACTCGTTCCGATCCCGCACCAGTAGCGCGAGCGAGGCCGCCATCCCGCCGCCCGCGCTCTCCCCCATCACCCCGATGCGTTCAGGATCGACGTTGAGGTCCTTGGCCTGGGCGGTCAGCCAGGCGAGCCCCGCATAGCAATCCTCCACCGCGCCGGGGAAGCGGGTTTCCGGAGCGATGCGATAGTCCACCGACACGATGCAGCAACCGAGATCCGCCGCGAGGCCCATGTGCGCGTCGATCTGCGTGGACGGCGATCCGAGGACGTATCCGCCGCCGTGGACGTGATAGATGCACGGCAGCGGGCCGCCGTCGATCTTCGGCTGATAGATGTAGAGCGCGACCTCCGGCGCTCCAGCGGGACCCGGAACCTTCACGATGGTGTGCGTCACCTCGACCTTCGGCGGCGGCGCCTGTCGGGGCGGCAGCGGCGAGCCTTCCCGCACAAGCGCGAGGTTCTCATGCGTCAGCGCGAGCGGCGGAAAGATGTCCAGAAGACCGATGAGCTCTGGATCAACGAGGTGGCGGCTGGAGAGATTTGCCAAGGCGTGGGCTCCAAAGGGGATGGAAGGGGAGATCAGGGAATCTTCGGCTTGCCGCCCTGCATTTCGACCAGTCCCATGGCGTTGCCTGCAGGATCGGTAAAGAGGCCGAGCACGACCACGCCCTTCACCTCAAAGCGCGGCATGATGACCTTGCCGCCGTGAGCTGTGACCTTGGCGAGGCTCGTGGTCACGTCATCGACGCCGAGATAGATCACCTTGTTGGCGGGGTCCTGACGCAGTGCGCCGGAGAGCGTCGATCCCGTGACCGGCACGTTGAGCGTTCCGCCAGGACCCGTCTCCCATCCGAACACGTCGCGATAGAACGCCGCCTCTTTGCCCATGTCAGGCCCGGCGATGTCGAAGAAGACGATGGGCGCCGGCGCGGCGACCGCGGCGATCGGGACGGATGTCACCAGGGCCAGCGAGGCGAGAACGATCTTGAGCATGATGAGGTCCTCCGTTCGCGCAGCGCGTGGGGACGCGCGCTCGCTTATCTTCGCGCATCGCCCGCCAGACACAAGCCGCCAAAGCGGCTGCGCGTTTGACCTCGACAGCGGGCCGCTTCTCGGCGAACCATGGGCGTGACGAGTTGAAGCAGGGGACGGACATGCGCGAACGGATCTGGCTTGGCCTTTTGGGGAGCGTGTTGGCGGGCGCCATGGCGAACGCGGCTTCGGCCGCCGCGCCCGGCCCCGACCGTCCGCTGACCGATCCCATGTCGGTCAGCTCCGCCGTCAATCCGGCGGCGAGGCCCGTCGAGATCGGCGATCTCTTCAAGACCCTCTCCGGCGCAGGGGCGGCGCTGAGCCCCGATGGCAAGACCCTCGTAGTCTCCGCCAACTATACGGGCCGGTTCAATCTGTGGAAGCTGTCCACGGCGGGCGGAGACCCCGTCCAGCTCGCCAAGGGCGAGGACCGCCAGTATGAGCCGACCTTTTCGCCGGATGGTCGCTTCGTCGCTTATATTTCCGATGTCGGCGGCAACGAGAAATTCGACATCTATCTCGTCCCGCTGGCGGGCGGGGATCCGGTCAATCTGACCAACACGCCGGACGTCTCCGAACAGAACCCCGTCTTCTCCCCAGACGGCGGGCTGATGGCGGTCTCGCGCAAGCCGATCACCGATTCGCAGACCAATATCTGGCTGGTGGATCTGAAGACCAAGGCCACCCGCGCCCTGACGCAGGAGACGGATCCGACCCAGCAATGGTCGCCGGTCACGTTTACGGCGGATGGTCGCTATCTCATCGCCAACCGCGGCGACGTGAACCGCGTCGGCGCCGCGGGCTGGCGGATCGAGGTCGCGACGGGCAAGGCCGAGAAGATCACGCCAGGTGACGACAAGCATCTGACGACGATCAGCGACCTGTCGAAGGACGGCCGGTTTGCGGCGATCAGCTCCAACCAGACGAGCGCGCAGGAGCAGGCGGGCCTGCTCGAGCTCTCGACGGGTAAGATCACCTGGCTCGCCCCCTCGCCGTGGGAACAGGGCGCTGAGGCGTTTTCGCCGGATGGGAAGAGCCTGCTTTACGCCGTCAATGCGGACGGGCGCGAGACGCTCAGCCTCTATGACCTCGCGACGGGCAAGAGCCTACCTTTGCGCTTCCCGCCCGGGCTCGACACCGCGCAGGGGCGGCGCCCCTTCACGCCGAACGGCAAGGGCGTGCTGATCTCGCATCAGGCGGCGAACATGCCGCTGGATTCCTGGATCGCGCCGACGGGGGCGGGGGACGCGAAGCGCCTGACCCGCTTTGCGGCGGAGAGCCTCGACGCGAAATCCCTGCCCACCTCCTCCATCGTCCACTATCCGAGCTTCGACGGAACCGTGATCTCGGCGGTGCTGGTCATGCCCTATAATCTTAAGCGTGACGGCAAGACCCCCGCCATCGTGCTGGCCCACGGCGGGCCGACGGGCCAGACGGTGGACAACTTCAGCCGGACGATCGCGGCGTTGGCCTCTCGCGGCTACATCGTCATCGCGCCGAACGTCCGC